>NZ_JBHWZJ010000558.1:0-3285 GCF_042728415.1 Streptomyces sp. NPDC060198
ACGCGCGACCCCGGGCGCGCGGAAACGGGACACGCCCCGGCCGTGGCGGCCGGGGCGTGTCGGGTGGAGCTGGGTGCGTCCGGGGGGTCGGACGCGCCGGGGCGGTCCGGCTCAGAGGTCGAACTCGTGCGGCGGCAGGTCGAGTGCGAAGCACGCCTCCCGGACCACGGCCTGCTCCGACTTGTCGAAGTCGCCGTCGGCGCCGCCGATGACGATGCCGATCTGGATGACCGCACGCGCCTCGGCCGGCTTCTTCTTCGCCTTGCCGATCTCCTGGAGCACGGAGACCTTGCCGAAGGCGAAGTCCGCGGTGAGCTTGTCCACGTACGCGTTGAAGCGACGCTGGAGGTCGTCCGCGGGGAAGTTCTGGAGCACGTCGTTGCTCATGATCAGCTGGGCGACGCGCTGACGCTCCGACGGGTCGATGGAACCGTCGGCCGCGGAGACCAGGGCGCACATCGCCATGCTCGCGTCGCGGAACGCCCCGCTCTTCAGGTCGTTCTTCTTCGCCTCCAGCTGCGTCTGCATCGTCGAGGCGGATTCCTTGATCCGGTCCCAAAGGGCCATGACGTCTCCATACGTTGCTTCGTGGTGCGTTGCCTGAACCGAAGGGAACTCTACAGACGTGTAGAAGGTGGTGCGCGACCCGGCGGGCTTTGCCCCGGAAAGACGGCTCAGTAGGATGCGGCGAATCGCTGAGCAGTGCCCGGGACCGCCCCGCCGTGACTGCGAGGGCTCACGCGAAGGGCGGACACCACATGGGAAACGCCGGAAGGCACCAAGACGTTCCACCGGGGCGCGACACCGCACCGAGGCACGGCGTTCCGCCGGGCCCGGAGGGCTCGCCCGGACAGGCGGACGGTCGGGTCCGGGCGGATGGTCCGGCACCGGACATCTCCCCGGGCGCGTCCCGGGACGGCTCCGCGGACGGTTCGCCCGGTGTTGCGCCGGACAGCCCTCCGGACGGCGGCGCTCCTCCCGCGGGCGGTGGGCGGCTGCGCCGGCGGGCGCAGGGCGAGTTGGAGGCGCAGGTGCTCGCGGTGGTGCGTGCGGGCGGTGGCCCGGTGACGGCGGGCTGGGTGCGCGAACGCCTCGAAGGCGGTCTCGCCCATACGACCGTCATCACGATCCTCTCCCGCCTCCATGAGAAGAACGCGGTCACCCGCACCCGCGCGGGCCGTTCCTACACCTGGACGAACGCCTCCGACGAGGCCGGCCTCGCCGCGCTGCGGATGCGCCGGGTACTCGACGGCGAACGGGACCGGGAGGCCGTCCTCGCCCGCTTCGTCTCCGCGCTCACCCCCGGCGACGAGGAACGTCTGCGCGCCCTGCTGTCCCGGGACGCGCAGGCCGGGCCGGACCCGGCCGACCCCACGGAAGGCCGATGACGATGAGGGAACGATGGGTGTCTTCGTCTACCTGCCACTCGTACTGCCGCTGACCGCGCTTCCCGTCGCGCGGCTGGCCGCACACCATCTCCACCCGCGCAGCGCGACTCGTCTGCTGGCCGCCGCCGGAACGACGCTCGCCCTGTGCAGCACCCTCTGTCTCGCCCTGCTGATGGTGATCGGTACGGCCCGGCTCCCGGGCAATCCGCTGCCGGACGGCTGGTCGGACCCCGAGGTCCGGGCCGCGCTGCCCTACGAGGACCGGACGGGCCTGGTGGCCATCGGCGTTCTGGCCGTGGTGGTGGCCGGTTGCGGGGCGACGCTCGTACGCCATGTGCGTACCCGGTACGCCGCGGCCCGCGCGCTGAAGGCGGCGGGGCAGGGGTCGGAGGCGGCGGGCGAGGCGTACGGGAGCGGGGCGTGCGTGGTCGAGTCCCCCGTCCCCTACGCGTACGCGCTTCCCGGCGGCCTCCGCCCGGCCCTCCGCCGTGGCGCCCGGACGGGTGGCCGGAGAGGGGACACGGGCCGGGTCGTCGTTTCCAGTGCGCTGCTCGGCCGGCTCGAACCGCCTGAACGCCAGGCCTTGTTCGCCCATGAGCGGGCCCACCTGGCGGGGCGTCACCACCGCTATCTGCTGCTGACCCAACTCGCCGCGCGCGCCAACCCGTTCCTGGTGCCCCTGCGTACGGCGGTGGCGTACAGCACCGAGCGCTGGGCCGACGAGGAGGCGGCACGGGTGGTGGGGAGCCGCCGGGTGGTTGCGCGGGCGGTGGGCAAAGCGGCGCTGGTTTCGGCCGGATCGCCGTACGAGGGTCTGGCCGCTTTCGCGGTGGAAGGGCCCGTACCGCGCCGTGTCGCTGCCCTCCTCGACCCTGCCCCGACCACCCGTTTCTGGCCACCCGCATCGGCCCATCTGTTCCTCGCCGCGCTGACGGCGACCGTGGGCACGGCGGCGTCGGCGCTGTCGTCGGTGAACGCCACGGTCGCGCTGGTGCGCATCCTGCACGCGGCGACCTCGTTGTAGACGACGTCACCCGCAGCGCCGACCTGGGGATTGCGGGGTCGGCCGGTAAAGACGGCGCGCCGCGTGCAGTACACAACTGTTGCTGTGTACGGGAACGATGACAGCGCTGTCGTGGGTCCAGGACTACCGGGCAAGGGGTCGCCCGGATGGCTCATAGTGATCACACAGCAGGTCCCCCAGCAGATCACCGGCAGCCCGAGGAGACGTCTCTTCCCGGCCGCCCTCTCCCCGGGAGCATCACCATGGCTTCGGCCCTCCGCACCAAGACCGCCGTTCTCGTCGCCGCAGCCTTCGCGAGCACCCTGCTCCTCACGGCCTGTCAGGGCAGCGACTCCGACGCGGCCTCGGACACCGGCGCGCAGGACACGAACACCGGCGCCCCGCTGGAGACGGCTCCCTCGGCGTCGGCCGCGCAGGACGCGCCGTCCGCCGCCGCTTCCGACAGCGGCAGCGGCGCGAGCGGTGGCAGTGCCACTTCGGGCGGGGACACGGCGTCGGGCGACTCGGAGACGGTGATCGAGGGCATCGACCAGGGCAAGGGCGTCAACGGCACCTGGAACGGGAAGGTGACCTTCCTGGCCCCCGGCAAGTACACGGTGGTCGGCTCGGACGGCACCGAGCAGCAGTTCTTCGTCTCCGAGGACACGGACATCGAGGGCACCGGCGACATCTGCGGCGTCGAGGGCGGCCAGGCGGCGATGCCGTGCAGCGAGGAGATGCTGGAGTCCGCCACCAAGGGGGACGGCGTCGCGGCCGAGGTCGTCGTCGTGAACGGGATCGCCAAGAGCATCGTCGACGACCACTGACGTGCACCGCCGGACCACCGGCGGGTCAGGACTGAGGTCTCCCGCTCCCCGGAAACAGCCGTTGCTG
>NZ_JBHWZJ010000559.1:0-3285 GCF_042728415.1 Streptomyces sp. NPDC060198
GCGGGAGGCCGGTCACGGCCGCCCGCACCCCCGCAGGGGGCGCCCGTCGTCTCATCGCGCCCGGTGACGTTCCAGCAGGGCGTCCTCCGTCGCGTAGTCGAAGAGAGCGGGGCCGTACTGCTGGAACAGCTTCGGGAAGGCATCCGTCCACTCCCGCCCGGACAGCCGCGAGGACAGCCACTCGACGCTCTCGGGCAGCGCATCGGCGTAGGTGGTCACCGGCCGGTAGCCGAGCTCCCGCTCCGCCGCCGTCATGTCGTAGACCACCGGGTGCCGGATCGTCCACGGGGTGTCTCCCACGTGGTCCTCGCCGGGCGGCCCCGGCAGCAGCAGCGTCTCCGTCTCCACGCCCAGCACCGCGTCGATCAGCTCGCCGATCTCCGCCACCGTCGGGGTCCCGGGGTCGGCCGCGTTGAGGATCCTCGACCCGGGCCGCAGGGCGGCGAGCCGGATCAGTTCCGCCACGTTCGAGGTGTGCGCGGGATGGAAGACGCTCTTGCCTCCGTACGCGAGTACCCGGCGGCGCCGGCCGTCCAGGATCCGCTTGACGAAGTACAGCTCGCGCGGAGTCCGGCAGCCGGGGCCGTGGACGGCGCCGGCCCGCAGCACCGTCACAGGAAGCTCCTCGCCCGCCGACAGCAACTCGCGCTCCAGCAGGACCTTGCGGGTCGCGTACGTCGAGTCGCCCGGTTCCACGGTGGTCCAGACTTCGGGTATCGGCACCGGATAGCGGGGATCGCCACCGGGCCGGCCCGCCGTGTCGAAGCCGCGCCCCTCCCCGTCCGTGTAGACCGCGCCGCTGGAGACGACCACCGCTGCTCCGATGCGGCCGGTCAGCGCAGTCAGCTGGCGTGCGTGCACACCGTGGAAACCCACCATGTCGACCAGGACGTCGCAGTCGTCCCCGAGGGCGGCGGCCAGGGCGCCGTCGGCGTCGCGGTCGAGCGCCACCGTGCGGACGTCGTCGGGCCACGTCGCGTCCCGGCCACCGCGGAGCGAGACCGCGGTGACCCGCCAACCGTCCGCGAGCAGCGCTGTCACGGCGGTCCGTCCGATCTGGCCGGTCGCCCCGAGGACCCATGCGTGCCTGTTCGTGTTCATGGAGAGAACGCTAGAAGGCGCGGCCGCGGTCCGGCAGAGCGTTTCGCCGGTGGCCGATTCCGCCACCGGCGTTCAGCCGGTCAGGACTTCCCGCGAGGTGGCTTCTTGCCCGTCGCGGCCGCATCGGCGGCCTTCACCTTCGCCGCGTACTCATCCACGTACTCCTGCCCGGACAGGTTCAGGATCGCGTACATGATCTCGTCCGTGACCGCCCGGATCGCGGCCTTCTGGTTGTCCAGGCCGGCGTACCGGGAGAAGTCCAGCGGCGCGCCGAAACGGATCGTGACCTGCCGGATGCTGGGTACCTTCTGCCCGGGCGGCTGGATCTCGAAGGTGCCGACCATGGCGCAGGGGATCACCGGGACCCCCGACCTGATGGCCATCACCGCGACCCCGACCTTGCCCTTGTAGAGACGCCCGTCGTGCGAGCGGGTGCCTTCCGGGTAGATGCCGAGCAGCTCGCCCTTGGCGAGGACCCCGAGCCCCTCACGGATGGCCGCAGCGCCCGCCTCCTTGCCCGACCGGTCCACCGGGATCTGGCCGATGCTGTGGAAGAACGCAGCCGTCAGCTTCCCCTTGATCCCGGGACCGGTGAAGTACTCCGCCTTCGCCAGGAAGGTGATGCGGCGCTTCAGCATGGCAGGCATCAGGAAGTGGTCCGAGAAGGACAGGTGATTGCCCGCGATGATCGCGGCCCCTTCGGCCGGGACGTGGTCGAGTCCCTCGATGCGGGGCCGGAAGAGCAGCCGCAGCAGCGGACCGAACACGGCGTACTTCAGTACGTAGTAGAACACGGAGGGTGAACCTCGCTCTGCCGGATCGGCCTCGGGCTGCTTCGTACCGGACACCACGCGGGTGGTGCGGGCCCGTCAGTGTAAGCCGTGCGGTGCCCGGGCCGGCGGGTGCGCGGGCCGGGACACCGCCTCCGCCCGGTTCAGGCGTCCCGGACGGCGAGCATGCCGAGCGTGCACAGCCCCAGCACCACCCACCCGAACCAGAGCCAGCCGTTGCTCCCCAGCGCCACCGTGTACGCCGTCACCGCCACCAGGGCCGCGACGGTGATGACTCCCATGGACTTCGTCGATCCGGACATGCGCGCACGCTCCTCGTCGGCCGCGCGGCCGTTGGCACCATGGTCGCCCCGGAAGCAGGTGCCGCGCTACCTTCCGCGCGCCTGCAAAGAGGCGAGATACGCGTTGTACGCCGCCAGCTCCTGGTCGCCGTCCCGGTCCGCCGCCCGGTCCTCGCGCTTCGCGAGCCGCTGGTCGGAGCGGTACCACTGGAAGACCAGCGCGATCAGCACCAGCACGGACGGCACCTCGCTGAAGGCCCAGGCGATGCCGCCCGCCCAGCTCTGATCGGCCAGCGCGTCGACGCCCAGCGAGGCCGGAGGGTGCTTGTACGACTCCACCATCGGCTGGGACGCCATCATCAGGGCGATGCCGAAGAACGCGTGGAACGGCATCCCCGCGAAGAGCTCCAGCATCCGCATCACGTAGCCCGGCCGGTGCGGGCCGGGGTCGATCCCCATGATCGGCCAGAAGAAGACCAGCCCGACCGCGAGGAAGTGCACCATCATCGCCAGGTGACCCGGCTTCGAGCCCATGAGGAAGTCGAAGAGCGGGGTGAAGTAGAGGGCGTAGAGACTGGCGATGAAGAGCGGGATCGTGAAGACCGGATGCGTGATGATCTTCATGTAGCGGCTGTGCAGCAGCATCAGCAGCAGCTCGCGAGGGCCCTTGGCGCCCCGTCTCCCCGCCACCGGCAGCGCCCGCAGCGCGAGGGTCACCGGCGCGCCCAGCAGCAGCAGGATCGGGGAGAGCATGCTGATCACCATGTGCTGGATCATGTGCACGCTGAACATGACCATGCCGTAGTCGTTCAGCCGGGTGCACATCACCAGGGCGATGCTGAGCACCCCGACCACGAAGAAGACGATCCGGTTGACCGGCCAGTCGTCCCCGCGCCGCCGCAGCCGCACCACGGCCCAGCCGTACAGGGCCAGTGCCGCGAGGCAGCCGACCAGGAAGAACGGGTCCGCCGAGAACGCGAGCCCGCGGCCCAGTGTGAACGGCGGCAGATCCATGTCCATGCCGTGCCCGCCGTGATCCATCTGTTCACTCCTGCTGGGGGACGTCCCCGATTCGTGCCGGTTGTCCGGTCCAGACTAGGACTGCCCCCGGC
>NZ_JBHWZJ010000560.1:0-3263 GCF_042728415.1 Streptomyces sp. NPDC060198
GCCGGTCCGGCCGGCCGCCCGGACACGAGCCGCGCGGCGCCGGGGGTGTCCGGCGGATCAGGCTGGTCCCGGCGCGACGCGTCGTCCCGACGCGAGGTGCCGGACCGGGCATCCGACCCCGGCCGCGGTCCGCCGGGGCATCCCCTGAGAGCTGTCCCCGAAGTCCCCTCTCCGCCCGCGCGGCACGTCCGCGCGACCCTGTGAAGCCTCATCCCTGGAGCCACTGTGACAACCCCCTTCTCCCACGAACCCGGAGCGCCGACGGGAGCCGCCCCGCCGCCCGGATGCCCGGCCCACGGACTCGGCCCCGGCGGGCTGCGCCGCTACTACGGCCCCGAGGTGGAGAACGACATCGTCGGGCTGAACGAGAAGCTGCGCGCCGAACACGGCAGCGTCGCCCCGGTGCTGCTCCACGGTGACGTACCCGCCTGGCTCGTCCTCGGCCACAGCGAGAACCTCCACGTCACCCGGACCCCCTCTCAGTTCTCCCGCGACTCCCGGCGCTGGCGCGCCCTGCAGGACGGCACGGTGGGACCCGAGCACCCACTCGCTCCGATCTTCACCTACCAGCCCGTGTGCGTCTTCGCGGACGGCGCGACCCACGAACGCCAGCGCGGCGCGATCACGGACAGCATGGGTCGGATCGACACGCGAGGCGTGCGGCGCCACATCAACCGGTTCAGCAACCGCCTCGTCAACGACTTCTGCCTCAAGGGCACCGCCGACATCGTCAGCCAGTTCGCCGAACACCTGCCGATGATGGTCATGTGCGCGATCTTCGGCATGCCCGAGGAGTACGACGACCGGCTGGTGCAGGCCGCGCGCGACATGACGCGCGGCACCGAGACCGCGGTCACCAGCAACGCGCACGTCGTGGGCGTGCTCACCCGCCTGGTGGAGCGCCGACGCACCGCCCCAGAGTCCGACTTCGCCAGCTGGCTGGTCGAACACCCCGCCAGGATGAGCGACATCGAGGTCATCGAACACCTCCGGCTGACGCTCATCGCGGCGTACGAGTCCACCGCCAACCTGATCGCCAACGTGATCCGGATGGTGCTGACCGACCCTCGCTTCCGGGCGCGGCTCAGCGGCGGCCACATGACCGTCCCCGAGGCGGTGGAGCAGACCCTCTGGGACGAGCCCCCGTTCTCCGCGGTCTTCGGCCGCTGGGCCGTCGGCGACACCGAGCTCGGCGGGAAGCACATCAAGGCCGGCGACGCCATGCTCATCAGCATCGCGGGAGCCAACAGCGACCCCGCCGTCCGGCCCGACCTCAGCGCCGGGATGGAGGGCAACCGCGCCCACCTCGCCTTCAGCGGCGGCCCCCACGAGTGCCCGGGGCAGGATATCGGCCGCGCCATCGCGGACGTCGGGGTCGACGCGCTGCTCATGCGGCTGCCCGACCTCGAACTCGCCGTGGAGGAGAGCGGACTGCGCTGGATGGGCAACATCATGTCGCGCCATCTGACCGAACTCCCGGTCCAGTTCGCGCCCAGTCCGCAGCAGGAGATCGACGACGAACCCATGACGGCGATGGCCGCCCGTTCCGGACCCCGCAGCGACTGGGAGATCTCGTCCTCGCCGCGCCCCTCCGGCCGGGCGGCCGGAGGGGCGGAGACCACCGCACCCCAGGTCGACGGCGACCCGGCCCCGGTGATCCCGGACCAGCGCACCCGGAGCACCACGGGCCGCCTGTGGCAGGCCGTCTCCAGCTGGTGGAAGGGGTACTGACCGACGGGCACGGAGCGCCGGACCACCCAGGAACGTGCCGGACGCGGCCTCCGGCACGTCCGGCGGGCCGGAGCCCCGGCCCGCCGCCCCCGTCCCGGCGGGCCGGGACGCGACCCGTGAGGCACAGCCCCTACCATCGAGCAGCGTGAAGCTGACAATTCTTGGCGGTGGCGGATTCCGGGTTCCTCTGGTGTACGGGGCACTGCTCGGCGATCACGCCGAGGGCCGCGTCTCCCGGGTCACCCTCTACGACACGGACCACGACCGCCTCGCGGCCGTCGC
This sequence comes from Streptomyces sp. NPDC060198, assembly GCF_042728415.1. Lineage (NCBI taxonomy): Bacteria > Bacillati > Actinomycetota > Actinomycetes > Kitasatosporales > Streptomycetaceae > Streptomyces > Streptomyces sp. NPDC060198. Next base: position 2,014 of record NZ_JBHWZJ010000560.1, read on the forward strand.
CCGGGTGCTGGACGAACAGGCCCGGGGCGTGCCGGACGCACCCGTCGTCCTGGCCACCACCGACCTCGACGAGGCTCTGAAGGGCGCCGACTTCGTCTTCTCGGCGATCCGGGTCGGCGGGCTCGCCGGCCGCGCCGCCGACGAACGGGTGGCCCTGGACGCCGGGGTACTGGGGCAGGAGACGGTAGGGGCGGGCGGCATCGCGTACGGGCTGCGTACCGTACCGGTCGCCATCGACCTCGCCCGCCGCATCGCCCGCCTCGCCCCGGACGCCTGGGTCATCAACTTCACCAACCCCGCCGGCATGGTGACCGAGGCGATGTCCCGGCACCTGGGGAACCGGGTCGTCGGCATCTGCGACACCCCCGTGGGGCTGGGCCGCCGCATCGCCCGGGTCCTCGGCGCCGACCCGGACCGCGCCTGGATCGACTACGCGGGCCTCAACCACCTGGGCTGGGTCCAGGGCCTGTACGTGAACGGGCGCGACGAGCTTCCCCGGCTGCTCGCCGACGACACCCTGCTCGGCTCCTTCGAGGAGGGGAAGCTCTTCGGCACCGACCTGATCCGCTCGCTCGGCGCCGTCCCCAACGAGTACCTGCACTACTACTACTTCAACCGCGAGGCGGTCCGCGCCTACCAGCAGGCCGAACTGACCCGGGGCGCCTTCCTCCGCGAGCAGCAGCAGGGTTTCTACGCGCGCATGCGTGAACCCGGCACACCCGCCCTCGCCACCTGGGACCGCACCCGCGCCGAGCGCGAGGCCACCTACATGTCGGAGAACCGCGAGGTCGCGGGGGCCGGGGACCGTGCCGCGAGCGATCTGGAGTCGGGCGGCTACGAGCAGGTCGCCCTCGCCCTCATGCGCGCCGTCGCCCGCAACGAGCGCACCTCACTGATCCTCAACGTCCGCAACGGCAACACCCTTTCGGTGCTCGACGCGGACGCCGTGGTCGAAGTGCCCTGCCTCGTCGACGCGAACGGCGCCCACCCGGTGGCCGTGAGCCCGCTCCCGTACCACGCGGCAGGGCTCGTCACCTCCGTGAAGGCCGTCGAACGCGCCGTGCTCGACGCGGCCGAAAGCGGATCACGCTCCGCCGCCGTCCGGGCGTTCGCGCTGCACCCGCTCGTGGACTCCGTCCACGTGGCCCGCGAGCTGGTCGACGCGTACACCCTCGTCCACCCCCAGCTGGCCTACCTCGAACGGCCCTGACCCCCCCCCGTGACGGTCCGGCCCGCGACCCGGGCCGGAC
>NZ_JBHWZJ010000561.1:0-3227 GCF_042728415.1 Streptomyces sp. NPDC060198
TCGCAGAGAACGGGGGCGGCCCCTTTTGCCTTGCGGTGGCACCGCCATGCAGCACCGCGAGGCCGATCGGGTCCGCCTGCCCAGAAGACGTCCGGGCAGGCGAGGGGTGGGGCCGGCTCAGCCGAAGCGGCCCGAGATGTAGTCCTCGGTGGCCTGGACCGACGGGTTGGAGAAGATCCGCTCCGTCTCGTCTATCTCGATGAGACGGCCCGGCTTGCCGACCGCGGCGAGGTTGAAGAAGGCCGTGCGGTCGGAGACGCGCGCCGCCTGCTGCATGTTGTGCGTCACGATGACGATCGTGAAGCGTTCCTTCAGCTCGCTGATCAGGTCCTCGACCGCGAGGGTCGAGATCGGGTCGAGCGCGGAGCACGGCTCGTCCATCAGCAGGACCTCGGGCTCGACCGCGATGGCGCGGGCGATGCAGAGTCGCTGCTGCTGGCCTCCGGAGAGGCCGGACCCCGGCTTGTTCAGGCGGTCCTTGACCTCGTTCCAGAGGTTGGCGCCCTGGAGCGACTTCTCGACGACGTCGTTCAGCTCGCTCTTGCGGTACTTGCCGTTCAGCTTCAGGCCTGCCGCGACGTTGTCGAAGATCGACATGGTCGGGAAGGGGTTGGGGCGCTGGAAGACCATGCCGACCGTGCGGCGCACGGTGACCGGGTCGACGCTCGATCCGTACAGGTTCTCGTCGTCCAGCAGCACCTTGCCCTCGACGCGGCCACCGGGGGTGACCTCGTGCATCCGGTTCAGGGTGCGCAGGAAGGTGGACTTGCCGCAGCCGGAGGGGCCGATGAAGGCCGTCACGGAGCGGGGTTCGACGGTCATCGAGATGTCCTCGATGGCCTTGTGGGTGCCGTAGTAGGCGGTGAGGCCGCTGACGTCGATGCGCTTCGCCATCTGAATCACTGCTTCTTTCGTAGCCGCGGTCAGCGGCCGGTCTTCGGGGCCTTCCAGCGGGCGATGCCGCGGGCCACCAAGTTGAGGATCATGACGAAGGCGATCAGCACCAGTGCCGCACCCCAGGCGCGGTCGTACGACGCCTCGGAACCGACCTTGTACTGGTCCCAGATGTAGAAGGGGAGCGAGGACTGCGGGCCGTCGAAGGGGTTGGTGTTGATCAGCTGGCTGCCGAAGACGAGCAGGATGATCGGCGCGGTCTCACCGGCGACACGCGCGATGGCGAGCATGACACCCGTGGTGATGCCGCCGATCGCGGTCGGCAGGACCACCTTCAGGATGGTGCGCCACTTCGGGATGCCGAGGGCGAACGACGCCTCGCGCAGCTCGTTCGGGACGAGCTTGAGCATCTCCTCGGTGGAACGGACCACGACCGGGATCATCAGGATCGACAGGGCGAGCGAGCCCATCAGGCCGGAGGGCCCGAGGTCGGCCATGAGCATGATCGAGAGGATGAAGAGGCCGGCGACGATGGAGGGGATGCCCGTCATCACGTCGACGAAGAAGGTGACCGCCTTGGCGAGGCTGCCCTTGCCGTACTCCACCAGGTAGATGGCGGTCAGCAGGCCGATCGGCGCGGAGATGACGGTGGCGATGCCGACCTGCTCCAGGGTGCCGACCAGCGCGTGGTAGACGCCTCCGCCCGGTTCGGCGGAGAGCACTCCGGCCATCGAGTGGGTGAGGAAGTAACCGTCGAGGACCTTCGCGCCCCGGGCCGCCGTGGTCCAGAGCAGCGAGGCCAGCGGGATGATCGCGAGGACGAAGCAGACCCAGACGACGCTGGTCGCGAGGCGGTCCTTCGCCTGGCGCTGGTTCTCGACCACCGTGGTGGTCACGTACGAGATCGCCAGGAAGAGCAGCGCGGCGATCAGCCCCCACTGGACACGGCTGTCCAGGCCGGCCGCGGCGCCGATACCGACGGCGAGGAGGACCGCGACGACGGCGAACCCGAGCGGGGCCCAGCGTGGGAGGGCGCGACTGCTGAGGGAGCCCTTGGACGGCGTCGGACGGTCCTGGACGCCGGTCGGTGCGTGGCTCATGCGTTGGCCCCCGAGTACTCCTTGCGGCGGGCGATGATGAGCCGGGCCGCGCCGTTGACCAGCAGGGTGAGCACGAAGAGGACGAGACCGGAGGCGATCAGGGCGTCACGCCCGAACTGGGTGGACTCGTCGAACTTCGCGGCGATGTTCTGGGCGAAGGTGCCGCCGCCCGGGTTGAGCAGGTGGAACGAGATGAGGAAGCTGGGCGAGAGGACCGTGGCGACGGCCATCGTCTCGCCGAGCGCGCGTCCGAGGCCGAGCATCGAGGCGGAGATCACTCCCGAGCGGCCGAAGGGCAGCACCGAGAGGCGGATGACCTCCCAGCGGGTGGCGCCCAGCGCCAGGGCGGCTTCCTCGTTCATCCGCGGGACCTGGAGGAAGACCTCGCGGCTGACGCTGGTCACGATCGGCAGGATCATGATCGCGAGAAGGATGCCGACGGTGAAGAGCGAGCGGGCGACGCCGACTTCGGTCTTCTCGAAGAGGTACGTCCAGCCGAAGAACTGGTCGAGCCAGAGGTTGAGGCCCTCCAGGTGCGGGACCAGGACGAGGGCGCCCCAGATGCCGTACACGATCGAGGGGACCGCGGCGAGCAGGTCGACCGCGTAGGAGAGCGGTGCGGCCAGCTTGCGCGGTGCGTAGTGCGAGATGAAGAGGGCGATGCCGACAGCGATCGGGACCGCGATGACCATCGCGACGATCGAGCTGACGACGGTGCCGAAGAGCAGGACCGCGATGCCGAAGACCGGCGGGTCGCCCGCCGGGTTCCAGTCGAAGGTGGTGAGGAAGTTGCCCTCGTCCTTCGAGACGGCGAGTACGGCGCGGTAGGTGAGGAACACGGCGATGGACGCCATGATCACGAGAAGCAGGATGCCGGAACCCCGGGAGAGGCCCAGGAAGATCTTGTCGCCCGCGCGCCCGCCGGACGTGGCGGGGCGGCTCTGGCGGGCCGGCGGTGCCGGTGGGATGTCTATCGGTGTGGTGGAAGCCATGGTCTTTCCGGTCTGTGTGAGGGAGCGGGGCTCCCCTGGCGGCGGTGCACCGGATGGGAAAGCGCGGCGGCCGGCCGGTGGCCGGTGCCCCTTTCGGGGCCCCTGCCCGACCGGGCCGCCGGTCGTTCGTGTCCGTGCGGCCCGGTCCGGACGAGGGGGCGGGCCCCACCGGGGTGAGCCCGAGGCGGCGGTGTTGCGGGTGTGGGGAAGAGCTGGTGTGGGGTAGGGGGGGTGTGGGTCA
>NZ_JBHWZJ010000562.1:0-3205 GCF_042728415.1 Streptomyces sp. NPDC060198
GACCGCGGTCACCGGGCTCCACCGGAGCATGCTGAGGGATTACAGATACAGCCCCGTCGAATCGACCGAGCCCTCGAACCGGTCCGCCGCCACCGCGTGCAGATCCCGCTCCCGCATCAGTACGTACGCCACGCTCCGCACCTCGACCTCGGCACGGTCCTCGGGGTCGTACAGCACCCGGTCCCCGGGCTCGACCGACCGCACGTTCTGGCCGACCGCCACCACCCTGGCCCAGGACAGCCGACGGCCCACCGCCGCCGTCGCGGGAATCAGAATGCCGCCGCCGGACCGGCGCTCGCCCTCCGGCGAGTCGGACCGGACCAGCACACGGTCGTGCAGCATGCGGATGGGCAGCTTGTCGTCCTGGGTGTTGTCGCTCACGCCCCGCAACCTACCCGCCGGGCGGACGCCCGTACGCCGTAGGGGGTACGTCCACCCGCTTCCGCACCGCGCCGCGTATCCTTCCCGCGCCGCGGCACGACCGGCCGAAAGGCCCCGCCCGGGGCCCGCCGGACCGACTACCTCCGGCGGCGGCCGTTGTTCTTCCCGCGCCGCGTCGACACGACCAGCAGACCCACCACACCGACCGCGAGCAACGCCACCGGCACCACCCTCTCCAGCCGGGGCGAGCCGTCCTCCGCCACGAACCGCGCCTTCACGTCCGAGACCGAACGATTCACCGCGACGTACGCGCGGCCCGCCGTACGGTCCACCTTCTCGGCGACCATGGCCTTCGCGTCACCGATGATCGTCTTCGGGTGCACCCGCACCCCGATCTCGTCGAGGACCACAGCCAGCTGCTCACGCCTGCTGATGATGTCCGCCTCGATCTGCGCAGGGGTCCTCGTATCCGACACTGCGCCGCCTCCGTGGTCGTCGTCGGGTAAACCTTCATCGACAGTCTGTCAGCTCGACCGCCCGCACACCCGGCGGCACCCCTATTACGCTCGGTCGCGTACATCCCACGCGCCACCCGAGGAGAACCATGAGCGAGCGACTCCAGTCCGGCGACACCGCCCCCGCCTTCACCCTTCCGGACGCCGACGGCAAGGACGTGTCGCTCGCGGACCACAAGGGCCGCAAGGTGATCGTCTACTTCTACCCCAAGGCCCTTACCCCCGGTTGCACCAAGCAGGCCTGCGACTTCACCGACAACATCGACCTGCTGGCCGGCGCCGGGTACGACGTCATCGGCGTCTCGCCCGACAAGCCGGAGCGGCTCGCGAAGTTCCGCGAGCAGGAACACCTCAAGGTCACCCTGGTCGGCGACCCCTCCAAGGAGGTCCTCGCGGCCTACGGCGCGTACGGCGAGAAGCAGTCGTACGGCAAAACGGTGACGGGCGTCATCCGGTCCACCTTCGTCGTCGACGAGGAGGGCCTGATCGAGCACGCCTTCTACAACGTCCGGGCCACCGGCCACGTCGCGAAGATCATCAAAGACCTCAAGATCTGAAGACGTTCGCATGACGAGGGGTGTCGCGGTCCGAAGTGCCTCAGGACCTGACAAAGGCCGCGGCCCGGCCGAGACCCGCAGGAACGGACAGGAACCTGTCACGACGCTGTGAGGGAACTCGCATCCCCCCATGAATCGGTTTGCAACCGCCATGACTGCACAGAAGCCTCCCCCGGAACACCTCCGAGGAAAGGACCCGGCCATGGCGGCCACCGACCCCCACCGGACGGCCGACCCCGACGCGGTCAGGCGCCACCCCACGCTCTTCCGGGCGATCCGCACACGTCAGAACCCCAGACTCCGCCGCACCGACATCACGGTCACCGACGACCGGGCCGTCAAGCGCGCGGTGAAGGCGGCCTCCCTCGGCAACGCCATGGAGTGGTTCGACTTCGGCATCTACTCCTACCTCGCCGTCACCCTGGGGCACGTCTTCTTCCCGTCCGGGAACGACACGACCCAGCTGCTCTCCTCCTTCGCCACCTTCGCCGTCGCCTTCCTCGTGAGGCCCCTCGGAGGCATGTTCTTCGGCCCGATGGGCGACCGGATCGGCCGCAAGAAGATCCTCGCCCTCACGATGATCATGATGGCGATCGGCACCTTCGCCATCGGCCTCATCCCCTCGCACGGCACGATCGGCGTCTGGGCACCCGTACTGCTGATCCTCTTCCGGATGCTCCAGGGCTTCTCCACCGGCGGCGAGTACGGCGGCGCCTCGACCTTCATCGCCGAGTACGCCCCCGACAAGCGCCGCGGCTTCTTCGGCAGCTTCCTCGAATTCGGCACCCTCGCCGGATACGTCGGCGCCGCAGGCCTGGTCACCGTGCTCTACGCACTCCTCGACACCGGCCAGATGGAGAGCTGGGGCTGGCGCGTCCCCTTCCTCGTCGCGGGCCCCCTCGGCCTGGTCGGCCTCTACCTCCGGCTCCGCCTCGACGAGACCCCCGCCTTCCAGAAGCTGGAGGGCGGCACCGCCCACGCCTCCGAGGCCGCCGACAGCGTGGAGACCACCACCAAGGGCGACCTCGCCAGGATCTTCCGCGACTACTGGCCGACGCTGATCCTCTGCATCTGCCTGGTCGGCGCGTACAACATCGCCGACTACATGCTGCTCTCCTACATGCCGACGTACCTCTCCGACGAGCTCGGCTACAGCGAGACCCACGGACTGCTCGTCCTGCTCGTGGTGATGGTCCTCCTCATGCTGGTCATCAGCCAGGTCGGCAAGCTCTCCGACCGCTTCGGCCGCAAGCCGCTGCTGATGACGGGCATGCTCGGCTTCCTGGCGCTCTCGCTTCCCTCGTTCCTGCTGATCCGGCAGGGCAGCATCCCGGCCGTCGCCATCGGCCTGCTGATGCTGGGCCTCTCCCTGGTCTGCATGCTCGGCACCATGTCCGCCGCCCTCCCGGCCCTCTTCCCCACGAGCGTCCGGTACGGCTCCCTCTCGGTCGGCTACAACCTCTCCGCGTCGATCTTCGGCGGCACGACCCCGCTGGTCGTCACCGCCCTGATCAGCTGGAGCGGCACCAACCTGATGCCCGCGTACTACGCGATGGCCGCGGCCCTGGTCGGCGTGGTCTCGGTGGCCTGCATGAAGGAGACCGCCCAGAAGCCCCTCGACGGCTCCCCGCCCTCGGTGGAGACCCCGGAGGAAGCGGCCGAACTCGTCCACGCCCAGTCGCCGGACCCGAAGTTCTGACCCCCCGCTCTCGTACGGAAGGGCCCGTACCGCTTCATGGCGAACGCCGAAGC
>NZ_JBHWZJ010000563.1:0-3192 GCF_042728415.1 Streptomyces sp. NPDC060198
CGCCCGCTCTTCGCCGTGCCTCACTCGAAGAACTTGAGGCTCCACCCGGTGTCCGAAGTCGCTCCCGGGACGTTGGCGCGACTGTAGGTCGTGCCGCCCCACCAGCAGAAAGACCCGGTGTACCAGTACCGGTTGGCCCACGAGTACGCCGTCCCCTTCGGGACCGCGTGGAACATCAGCGGAAACGTCGGGCCGGCCGGCGGGCTGGTGTTGATGTCACCGTCCAGCAGCACGAAGCTGTGGTGCCCGGGCCCGTTCACCTGCAGTGTGGGATCCCAGCCGGGGTTCATCGTCGAGCCGTTCGAGCCGAACAGGCACCCGTTCGACTTGTACCAGTCCCACACGTACGTCGGGTCGCCGCCGGCCCGCAGCCGTACTTCGGCCAGGCAGTACTGGTCGCTCCAGCTGCCGTTGGCCGAGTACACGATGTGCAGCTGGCCGTTCGGGTCCTTGATCGCCTCGGGCGCCTCGTTGATGTACGGGTTGCCGACCACCCGCTCCCAGCTCTCCCGGGGCTGCGAGATGACGTAACGCGCGCCGGTGGGCGTGGTGGGGCTGCTCATCCGGGCGATGTAGAGGTTCTGCTCGACGTTGGTGTCCCCGGCCCAGCCGGACCAGACGAACCAGCGCTGCCCGTTGAAGGTGAACATCGTGCCGTCGATGGCCCATTTACCGTCGGGCAGGGCGAGTTGGGTCTCGGCGGTGTAGCCACTGTCGGCGGTCGCCGAGCTGATCACGTACATCCGGTGCGCGGCGCCGACTCCGGCCGTGAAGTAGATGTAGTACCGGCCGCCGTCCCGCACGAGCTCCGGCGCCCAGACCTCGCCGAGGCCGCGGGTGTCGGACCAGACCTGCCGCGCGGACGCGGACGCCAGGGCGGCCGTGGACGAGGCCTGCCGCACGGCGATGCCGCCGCCGGTCGACTGTACGGAGACATAGGTGGAGCCGACCCGGATCACGCTCGGATCGGCGGCCCGCATGCTCGTCTGGGAGGCCGTGGCGGGCCCGGCGGACGACACGGACACCACGACCGTGAGGAGCCCTGCGAGAGCGAGGGCGGCGAGGCCGTACATACGGCGGATGAGATTCATGGTCCCCTTCCGTGGTTCGCGCCTCCGCTTCGACGCCGGGCGAGGACCCGGCGAAGGAGCGCCGGACCGCGCACGGCATCCGGCCGGGACCGCCGCGAAGGACGCCGCAGGGGCGGTTCCGGCCGCGGCTCCCCCACTCGTCGATCTCGCGCGCTCGCCGGGCTCCCCGGCTCACGCAACCCCTGACGAAGCATCCCCACATCGATGTGAGAGCGCTCTCACAGCATCCGGAACGGTCCTGTTCATGTCAATATCCGCGACCGTGACGCCCCGCCCCACGAGCCGTCAGCCGACGCACCGTCGGGCCGTCCGCGCCGCGCCGCCGCCCACGCACCCAACTCCCCCGCCTCCGGGTCGAACTCGACCCGAAAAGATCGGTTAGCCCGTTCGCCGTCCGGTGCCCGCCCCTCCTCGATTCCGCACCGGAAGAAGGTGACCTGCGCAAACGGGGGGCCTGGGACGGAGTGCCGGGCCTGACCGGGTGACATGAGCGTCGGCTCCCCGTGTTGCGGGCGTGACGGAGTGTCGGTTGCCTCGGACGCGGAGCACAGCGGAGGAGCCGCGCAGTCCGGCCGGGCCCCGCTCTCGATGGAGGAACCTCATGCGCAACACACGCACCGGTGCGGGTATCTGTCTGGCCGTAGGTCTGGTGGCCCTCACGGCTCCCGCCGCCGTGGCCGCGGACCCCGCCGGTGAGCAGACCATCCGCATCAGCCCGGCGAGCGCCTCACCCGGTTCGCTGGTCACCGTCAGCACCCGGGCCTGCGGCAAGGAGACCTACGGCAAGGGGACCTCGGAAGCCGCGGGCGCGTTCCACCTCTTCGAGGGCACGCGCAAGGGTGTCCTGGTCGGCGAGTTCGAGGTGCCGGACGACGCCCGGCCGGGCACCGACACGGTCACCGTGAAGTGCCCCCCGCGCATCATGATGACGGACACCTACCGGATCGCCGACCGTACGCCCAGCGGCGGGGTCGCCGCCGGATTCAGCGTGCCCGTGAACCACGGCGCGCAGCTCGCCCTGGGAGGCGTCCTGCTCGCCGGGGCGGCGGCCGGGACCGCGTTCAGGCTGCGCCGCCGGGCGGCGTCGGTCCGCGGCTGACCGTACGCCACCTGTCCGCGCGCGCCGAATCCCGTCGTGCTCCGGGGCGCGCGGACCTGCCATTCCAACCGCCGCGAAACAGAGGACACGCGATGAGAACCGGGCGCAGTGCCAGAACGTCGCCCCAGACGTTCCCGGCGGTGAAACACCTGGTCTGGGCCGTGGTGGCGGGTACCGTGCTGCTGGTCAACGGCATGCGGGACGACCGGCCGCCGCAGCCACCGCGCGCACCGGCGGCCGCCGCGCCTCCGCCTCCCTCCGCCGCCCCGCCCGCCGCCGCGCCACCGCTCGCGGCAGCCCCGGGCCCGGTGTACATGGCCTCGCGGATTCCGGTGTCCCTGCCGCCCTCCCTCGTACGCCGCTCCACCGCGCCGCCGGTGCTGCTCCCCCGGCCGCCCGTCCGGCCGGCGCCCCTGCGGCCGGCGCCGGCGGGTCCCGGGCCGGGCGCGTCCACCGGCCCGGCCCGCCCGGCACACCCCGTCGTGCGACCGCTTCCGCCGTCCCCACCCGTACGGCTGCGCATCCCCGCACTCAAGGTGGACTCGCCGATGATGGGGCTGGGCCTCGACGCCTCCGGCGCGCTGGAGACCCCGCCCGACAACAACCCGGTGCTCAGCGGCTGGTACGCGGACGGGACGGTGCCGGGGTCGGTGGGCACCGCCATCACGACCGGGCATGTCGACACCCGGCTCGGGCCCGGCGTCTTCTTCCTGCTCGGCGCCCTGCGCGAGGGCGCCACCGTCGAGATCGTCCGGGCGGACCGGAGTATTGCCGTGTTCACGGTGTACGCGGTCGACTCCTACAGCAAGAGGGACTTCCCCGACGAGAAGGTCTACGGTCCCTCGGACAGGCCGGAACTGCGGGTCATCACCTGCGGTGGCGAGTACGACAAGAAGTCCGGCTACCAGGAGAACGTCGTGGTCTTCGCGGCCCTGACCGCCTCCCGCTGACCACGCGCCGGTGGCCACGCGCCGACGACGGACTCCCGGCGGACGCACCGGT
>NZ_JBHWZJ010000564.1:0-3177 GCF_042728415.1 Streptomyces sp. NPDC060198
GCCGAGGACAGCGCCGCTGCCGGGGGAACCGGCACGGCCGTCGGGCCCTGGTTCGTCCTGCCCGCGCTGGTCGCCTGGGCGGCCGGAGCGATCGCCGCCTGGATCCTCCATCAGGTGTATCCGGGCTCGGTGGACGCCGTTCTCGGCTTCGGTGTGGCGGCACTCGTGTACGGAGCACACCTCCTGCGGGCCCGGCACGACACGGGCACCGCCGCCATGAGTACTCCGGTGGCGGCCGAGGCCGACAGGCACCTCGCCGCGGAAGCCGCCGGTCCCGCCCGCGTCTGAGACCGGCCCTTCCAGCCGGGCACAGGGCACTCCTCGCGCCCGGCCCGCACGACCACCCGCCCTGCCCCGCACCCGGAAAAGAGGCCCCCCGTGACCCCCGAAGAGCGCGACGAACTCTGCTTCCTGCCGGCCACCGAGATCGTCGCGGCCGTGGCCGGCCGCAGGCTCTCGCCCGTCGAACTGGTCGATGCCGTGCTGGACCGCATGGAGCAGGTCAACCCGCTCATCGGGGCGTTCTGCACCCCCGCCCCCGAACAGGCCCGCGCGCGGGCGGCCCTGCTGGCCGACAGCCTGGCGCGCGGCGGGACCCCCGGCCCGCTGGCCGGCGTACCCCTGGGGGTGAAGGACCTGATCGCGACGGAAGGGCTGCTCACCACCTTCGGGTCGCCCACCTACCGCGACCACGTGCCCGATCAGGACGACATCGTCGTCGAACGCGGCACCGCGGCCGGAGCCGTCGTGCTCGGGAAGACCAACACCACGGAGTTCGGCTACAGCCCGGCCGGTCACAACCCCCTCTTCCCACCCAGCCGCAACCCCTGGCGGACCGACCTCACCCCCGGCGGATCGAGCGCCGGATCAGCGGCTGCCGTGGCCGCCGGCCTCGGACCGGTGGCGCTGGGGAGCGACGGCGGCTGCTCGCTGAGAGTGCCCGCGGCCTTCAGCGAACTGGTCGGCTTCAAACCGTCGATGGGGCGCGTACCCGTCTGGCCCGGCTGCCGCGACGAACGCCTGCCGGGTGCCTCGGGCTGGGAGAGCATCGAGCACCTCGGTGTCCTGACACGTACGGTCGCAGACACCGCGCTCATGCTCTCCGTGCTCGCCGGCCCCGACCCCCGCGACCGGCACTCCATCCCCTGCCACGACGTGGAGTGGACGGCCGCCGCCCGGCGCGGCACCGCGGAAGGATGCGCCGGGCTGCGCATCGCCTACAGCCCGGATCTCGGCTACCTGCCGGTCGACCCGGCGGTGCGTGCCGTGGTCGAGGACGCGGTGGCCGCCTTCCGCGGGCTGGGCTGCACCGTCGACGAAGTGGTCCCCGGCTGGAGCGATCCCGCCGAAGCCTTCCAGGCCGTCATCACGGCCGAAACCGACCTGACCGGCATGCGACGCCTGGTGGACCAGCACGGCTCCACGATGTCCCCGCATCTCGTGGCCTGGATGACGCGCGACTGGACGGCGCGGGAACTCACCGACGCCAACATCGTGCGCAAGGCCTTGACCAATCGCATGGCCGGGCTGATGTCCGAGTACGACCTCCTGATCACCCCCACGGCTGCCGTACCGCCCTTTCCGGTCGGCGTGCACGGCCCCGAGCGCATCGCGGGCCGAGCCGTCGGCGACACCGCCTGGATCGGCTTCAACTACCCGGCCTCCCTCACCGGCGCGCCCGCGATGAGCGTCCCGGCCGGCCGCACCCCCGACGACCTGCCCGTGGGACTCCAGTTGATCGGACGCCACCTGGCGGACGGGACCGTGCTCCGCACCGCGGCGGCGTACGAGAGCGTGCGCCCCTGGGCCCATCGCCGCCCCAGGCTGTCGCCGGACACCACCGGGACCATCCCGCCGGCCGCGGCCGCCACCCGCTGAACGGGTCGACCGCGTCCGCACCGGGAAGCGCGTCGCCCGGAGGAGGAAAGCCGGGCAGCCACGGTCGTACGAGGACCTGGCCGCCGCGGCGCAGCCCTGGCGACCGCGGGCGACGAGCGGTGCCGCGCCCTCCGCGGTGAGCAACCGCGGCATGAGCCGAACGCGGCGCGGCCGCCTGCGGACGGACTCGTTCAGCTCCTCCGGTGAGCAGATCCCGTCCTCGACCGTGCGGAGGGCGCGGGCGAGCAACGAGGGTGGCGCGCAAGTGATGTGGACGGCGACCGGCTGGACGGACGCGGTGTGACGAGACTGCGCGGGCCGGTATCCGGCCGCCGCCGTTCTGCCGGAACGACGGCCTTTGTAAAATGGTTTTACAAGTCAAAATTCTTTACTGGAGGTAGCGGCGTGAGCAGGACACGGGAGGCGGCGACGGAAGCGCTGCGCGAGTGGGCCGCGAACTTCCGGACCGCCCGCCGCGACCTGCTGATCGCCCTGGCGTGGCAGGCGGGTGAGACCAGCATCCCCGTACTCGCCGAGGCCGCCCGCGTCAGCCGTCCGACCGTGTACGCTGCCCTGCGCTCGCAGGGCATCGAGCCCGGCCACCGCCCCAAGGGGCCTGTGGTGCTCGACATCGGGCCGCTGGACATCGAGGGCTTCACCGGTCGGGACGAAACCGCCGAAGCGGAGTTCGACAGGGCGTTGGCCCGCTGGAAGGCGAGCTTCCCCCGTGCTGCCGCCGCCGAGTTCTACGACGAGGGGACGCGGCTCGTGGCTCTGATGGACACGACTGCCCGGTATGTCGACGTCCGGGGCCGCCTGGCACGCGAGCAGGTCGCCCGCGCCGAACGGGACCGCCTGCTGCGACTGGTCGACCGGCGGTGGGCGATGCTCAGCACCGCTCCGGCCTGGCACGCCGCACACCACGCCTATGTCGTCGCGGTCGAGGACGCCCGTGCCGGTGTCGAAGGGTGGCGCGAGAGCGCCGACACCGCGCTGCTGCGTCCCTTCCGTCCTCGAACACCCCTGCACGAGGCCGTGTACGGGCGGATCAAGGCCGCCGGCCACCCCGCCCTGGAAACCGCGACGGCCGACGTCGACCGTGCGCCTGCCAGGACCGCCGCACGGCTGCTCGCCGACCTCGTCCGGGCTCACGAGCGCCGCAAACGGCTCGCCGCCGAAACGCTGGTCCTCCAAGGCTGATTTTCTCTTCCATCGGCCCGCTGGATCAGACGCATCCACGGCAGTGATAAGAACTGCGGCGAAGAAGACCCGAAACCCTGGACTGCCCGACGCGGAATG
>NZ_JBHWZJ010000565.1:0-3169 GCF_042728415.1 Streptomyces sp. NPDC060198
GCCTGCACGGCGGCCCGGGAGGTGGCGGGCGCGCAAGGCGCGACGCTGGTGCGGTGCTCGGTGCGGGGAGAGATCGCGGACGTGACGGCCCGGGCGGCTTTCGGCCCGTACACGCCGGAGGTCAGGTCCCGTGCGGGGCCTGACGGTCCTGTGGGGCCGCCTGGTCCTCCGGGGAGCCTGGTGGCGCCGATCGCCCCTCCGGCGCAGGGGAGCCCTCCGGGCCGGGAGGGTCCGTGGGGGCGGCCCTGAGCAGTTCGGTCAGGAGACGTACGGCCCCCCGCTTGTGCAGGGGCTCGTTGCCGTTGCCGCACTTGGGGGACTGGATGCAGGAGGGGCAGCCCGCCTCGCACTCGCAGGACGCGATGGCTTCACGGGTCGCGGTGAGCCAGGCGCGGGCGGTGTGAAAGGCGCGTTCGGCGAACCCGGCGCCGCCGGGATGGCCGTCGTACACGAAGACGGTGGGCAGCAGGGTGTCCGGGTGCAGCGGTACGGAGACCCCGCCGATGTCCCAGCGGTCGCAGGTGGCGAACAGGGGGAGCATCCCGATCGACGCGTGTTCGGCGGCGTGCAGCGCACCGCCGAGGATCTCCGGATTGATCCGGGCGGCGTCGAGCTGGTCCTCGGTGACGGTCCACCAGACGGCCCGGGTGCGCAGGGTGCGGGGCGGCAGTTCGAGCTTGGTCTCGCCCAGCACCTCTCCGGTGATCAGCTTCCGGCGCAGGAAGGAGACGACCTGGTTGGTGACCTCGACGGAGCCGTAACAGAGACGGCCGTCCCCCCAGGGGATCGTGGTGTCGGTCTCCAGCACGGTGATGGCCGTGGTGTCGCGGGCGTTGGTCGAGTACGGCGGATTCGCCTCCTCCACGAGCGCGACGGAGTCCTCCAGGTCCAGCTTGCGGACCAGGTAGGTGCGTCCCTGGTGGAGGTGGACGGCTCCCTCGTGCACCGCGGTGTGGGAGGCGGCCTCGTCGACGGTACCCAGCAGCCTGCCGGTGCCCTCCTCGACGATCTGCACCGGCCTGCCTCCGCCGCCCCGGATGTCGGTGAGGTCGGCGGCGCGTTCCCGGCGGGTCCAGTGCCAGCCGGCCGCCCGTCTGCGCAGCAGCTTCGCGGCCTCCAGCTGAGGCAGCAGCTCGGGCACGGTGGGGCCGAAGAGTTCGATGTCGGCGTCGGTGAGTGGCAGTTCCGCGGCGGCCGCGCACAGATGGGGGGCGAGTACGTAGGGGTTGTCCGGGTCCAGCACGGTCGACTCCACCGGCTGGTGGAACAGGGCCTCCGGGTGGTGCACGAGGAAGGTGTCCAGCGGATCGTCCCGCGCCACCAGTACGGCCAGGGCGCCCCGGCCCGAACGGCCGGCGCGGCCCGCCTGCTGCCAGAGGGAGGCCCGGGTGCCCGGGTAGCCGGAGATGACCACGGCGTCCAGACCGGAGACGTCGATACCCAGTTCGAGGGCGGTGGTGGCGGACAGGCCCAGGAGCTCACCGGAGTGCAGGGCACGCTCCAGCGCGCGGCGTTCTTCCGGCAGGTAGCCACCCCGGTAGGCGGCGACCCTTCCCGGCAGCGAGCGGTCGACCTCGGCCAGCCGCTCCTTGGCGATCACGGAGATGAGTTCCGCGCCCCGCCGGGAGCGGACGAAGGCGACCGTACGGACACCCTGGAGGGTCAGGTCGGTGAGCAGGTCGGCGGTCTCGGCGGTGGCGGTACGCCGCACGGGCGCGCCCTTCTCGCCCCGCATCTCGGTGAGCGGCGGCTCCCAGAGGGCGAAGACCAGTTCGCCGCGGGGCGAGGCGTCGTCCGAGATCTCCTTGACCGGCAGGCCGGTGAGCCGGCCTGCCGCGACCGAGGGCTCGGCCGCGGTCGCGGAGGCGAGCAGGAAGACCGGATCGGAGCCGTACCGCGCGCACAGCCGGCGCAAGCGGCGCAGCACTTGGGCGACATGCGAGCCGAAGACGCCCCGGTACGTGTGGCACTCGTCGATGACGACGAAACGCAGAGCGCGCAGGAAGGAGGCCCAGCGGGGGTGGGACGGCAGGATTCCCCGGTGCAGCATGTCGGGGTTGGTGAGGACGTAGTTGGCGTACTGACGCACCCACTCACGTTCCTCCACGGGCGTGTCGCCGTCGTAGACGGCGGGCCTGACCGCGTTGCCGAGCGGCGAGGCGAGGCTCTTCACCGACCGGCGCTGGTCGGCCGCGAGCGCCTTCGTGGGGGAGAGGTAAAGCGCAGTCGCCGCACGTCCGTTCGGGGCCTCGGAGCCGTCGAGCAGCGCGCTGAGGACCGGGGCGAGATAGGCGAGCGACTTCCCGGACGCCGTGCCGGTGGCGATCACCACGGATTCGCCGTCGAGAGCGGATTCGGCCGCGGCCGCCTGATGGACCCACGGATGATCGATTCCGGCGCGCCCGATCGCCGCGATGACTTCCGGTCGGATGCGATCCGGCCAGATGGCATGGGTTCCCGGTCGCGGGGGCAAGTGCTCCGTATGAGTGATGCGCGCGGCCCGGCCCGCCCCTGCGGCGAGCCGGTCGAGGATCATGTCGGGAGAGGGGCGGGAGTCTCCGCTCTCGGTGGGTCCGCTGGGGCGGTGATTCTTGGCCATCGGCACCGAGTGTGTCACTGGCGTGACGGACAATGGTCCCAAGGCGTCGTGCATGGCTGCTGGTAAGTGATTGAATGCCATCGCGGCTGGCGATCCGTCCCCTGGCTCCGTCGGGGAGACCGAGGGGCGACCGCTCGATAGCAAGGTGCTGGAGGATCCGTGGACCTGTCCCTGTCGACTCGCAATGTGTCCGGCCCTGGTGGCGACCGTACGGTCGTCGAGGTCGGTGGCGAGATTGATGTGTATACCGCGCCCAAGCTGCGCGAGCAGTTGGTCGAGTTGGTGAATGACGGCAGTTACCACCTGGTTGTCGACATGGAGGGTGTCGACTTCCTCGACTCCACCGGTCTCGGCGTGCTGGTGGGCGGCCTGAAGCGTGTCCGGGCCCATGAGGGCTCGCTGCGCCTGGTCTGCAACCAGGAGCGCATTCTCAAGATCTTCCGGATCACGGGCCTGACCAAGGTGTTTCCGATTCACACCACGGTCGACGAGGCTGTCGCCGCCACCGACTGACGTCGGAACGGCCCGCCGGCCCCGGTCGGCGGACCGTGGACGGCCCGGACGGCGGCT
>NZ_JBHWZJ010000566.1:0-3162 GCF_042728415.1 Streptomyces sp. NPDC060198
CCCCACACCCGGCGGCGACCCCAAGCCCGGCGCCGCCTCATGGCCCGGCGACAACTCGGAGTCCCACGACGAACCCGCACCCGGGTGCACGCCGCGTGCGGGACGGGAAAGACCATCATCGCGGCGGCCTCCGCGAAGCGGATTGTGCCCCAGGGCCGCATTCTCGTGGTGGTGCCGACCCTGGATCTCCTGGCGCAGACCGTGAAGGCGTGGAGCGGTGCCGTCCGCCACCGGCCCAGGGCGTCACGCGTCCCTCACTCCCGGACGACGACGGGCCCGGCCACTCCCCCCACCACGCTGCGGAACGCGACCTCCCCGCGCTGGGTTCCGGTCACCTCCACCGCGATCCCGCCGGGAACGCCGCCCAAGGGCGTCCCGGCCGCGGAGACTTCGCGTGCGTCGATCCAGCACGGCGCGTCGAACTCGACGTACCGGGACGTGACCATGTCCGTGGTGAGCGGGCACCACGACCGGGCGCCCGCGCCCGCGACGACGGCGTGCGCGGCCTGCTGGCTCGCCTCCATGATCACGAGGCCGGGCACGTGGTCGACCGGGTGGTCCATCAGTGCCGGATTCCCGGTGTCGGCGATCAGCACCCAGCGGTCCGGGTTGCCCGAAGCGCCGAGCACCACCTCGTCCGCCGTGCTCCGCCCGGCCACCGTCGCCCCGACCGGCGACGGCATGACCCCGGGCCGTGCGGACAGGAACGGACCGCGCAGCCGCTGGTAGACCCGCTCCGACACCCAGGAGAATCCGGACTCGCTCGTGACGAAGACGGTTCCGTGCTGCTCCAGGGTGATCGCTATCCGGATGCCGTTGCGCCCCGTCCAGGTGCAGACCGCCTCCGCGCGGACCGGCGACCGGTCCGTCGCGCGGCGGGGATCGGCCGCGTAGGACATGCCGCTCATCAGGAACTGGTACGCGGAGCTGATCCCGAACTCTGTGTGTGCGAGGCCGAGTCCGATCTGTCGCAGAGTCTGCGCGATCAGCATGTGGTGGTGCACACTGCCGAGTGCGGGTCCGAAGAAGACGTGCTGTCCGGCCCAGTCGATGTCGAGCGCGTAGGCGTTCTCGGCCAGTCGGTGACGGCCGCGGATCAGCACGTCGTCCGGCTGGACGCGGTGGGCGTCCGCCGGGCGGACCGCGGGCGCGTTGCCGGGTGCTCCCCTTCCGGGCACCGGGACGGACGGGGCGTGGTGGTGCGTGACGATGTGGTGCATGTGCTCCCCCCAGGGATGAATGCGCACGTGTTCGGTGGTGTTCTGGTGCGAATACGGAGCAATGAGCCGGGTCCTCAAAGAGGAGGACCGCACGGGCCGTTGGGGGCGGGGAGCGTGGCCGGGAGCACGGCCGCGGGCGCCGCCTCAACTGGAGGCCGCCGCGAACGGTGCCATAGAATACGGACCAGCCGGTTTCTTGAGGGGAACGTGCCGGAGGCACTGAGCCCGGTCAGGCGCATCGTCAGGAGATCCCGAATGGCACGGCAGGAGCGCGCGATCAGGACGCGCAACGCAGTACTGACGGCCGCCGCGGCGGTCTTCGCCGAGCGCGGCTACGAGGCCGCGACGATCCAGGAGATCCTGGAACGGGCCGCGGTGACCAAGGGCGCGCTCTACTTCCACTTCCCCTCCAAGGAAGATTTGGCACGAGGCGTTCTGGACCACGCGGTGACCGAACCGCCCCCCGAACAACCGCTGAAGCTGCAGTCCTTCGTGGACATGGGGCTGATCCTCGCGCACCGGCTGCCGAGGGAGCCACTGTTGCGGGGTGCCGCGCGCATCGCCGCCGACCAGAGCAACCAGCGCTTCTTCGGCAAGCCGTGGCACGACTGGGTGATGCTGACGAGTCAGCAGATCGTCGCAGCTCAAGGACAGGGTGAGGTCCTGCCGCACGTCGATCCCGAGCGGACCGCCCAGACGATGGTCGGCTCCTTCACCGGAATCCAGCTGATGTCCCAAGCCGCCACCGAGATGGCCGACTTCGAGGAGCGCATCTCCCTCCTCTACGACCTGGTGCTGCCCAGCATCGCGGTGCCCGGCGTCCTCGGCCGGCTCGACACCCGGCCCGAGCGCGGCGCCCGCGCCTTCGCGGAGGCCCGCGCCGCCGCCGAGGGCGACGATCCCGCGGACTCCGGACAGCCCGGCGTCTTCGGTACGGGCAGGCCGGCGGCGCGCACGGCCTGATCCCGGACGCAGCTACCCGCCCCCCGGCGCGGACCCCCCTCCGCTCTCCGGGCCGCGGTCCGAGCGCGGCCAGACGTACGGCAGATCCTCCGGGGCCTCGGGGAAGAGCGGCCGGTAGCGCTCCGGGTCCTTGCGCACGAGGGCGGAGCCATGGCTCAGGTGGAACGCCTCGTCGCCGAGCCAGGGCGGCAGCTCGCCCGCCGCCGCCAGATCCTCCTCGCTCCGGACCAGGACCCGGTCACGCCCGCGGAACGCGGCGAGGTCCGCCGACAGGGTCGCCGCGCAGGTGTCCGCCCGGCCCGTCCCGGTCCATGCCCCGCAGACGTCGAGCCCGTACCGCACCAGCGCCTCCTCGTACCCGGCCCACATCCGGACGGCGGGATGCCGGCGCCAGCCGTAGCCGGGCACCGTGAGCCCGCGCAGCACCTGAATCGCCTCCACCCGTTGCTTCCCGAGGCGGCGGTCGTCGAGTGCGCGCGCACTGCGGCGGAAGTCCGGGTACGGCAGGAACGTCTGCATGGAGAGCGTGTACCGCGCCCGCGGCCGGCGGCACCCGTCGCGGCGCCCTTTCATCCGACTGCGGGGCAGGGCGCGTAAACGGATTCACCCGGGCCGCCCCGGGTACGCGAAGTGGCGGCGCATCCGCGCTCCGGCAACCATGGGCACGTCGAACGGAGAACTCAGATGACCGACCGCAGGCCGGAAGGCCCCGTGTACACCGGCGCCTCGGGAAGCCCGCCGCCGGTCCCCGCCGACATGCCCGACCAGCAGGTGCAGGAGGGCGAGGACGCCCTGGACGTCCCTCCGCCGCCCTGGGTGGAGCAGCCGGACGACAGCTCCGAGGAGGCCGACCCCGACGAGGCCGGCGCGGGCGCACACGCCGCCCGCAACGCGGGCGTCCACCCGGAACACCCGACCCCGGACGAGTCCACGGGCTGAGCCGCTTCCGCCCGACGGCCGTGCCCCACCCCCGGGGTGG
>NZ_JBHWZJ010000567.1:0-3137 GCF_042728415.1 Streptomyces sp. NPDC060198
CCCGCGGGGCACCTCGCTCACCTTCCGGCGGCGGGGGCCGCCCACGGGCCCTGCGGCCCGGTCCAGCCCTGCGGCGGTACCGGCGGGGTCTGCTCACGCTCCATCAGGCCACGGCGGCGCATCCTGCTGAGGACGAAGACGTTGCCCAGGTGCATGGCGCCGAGCACCAGGAGGACGACGCCGATCTTCGGCGAGAGCGCGTCGAAGAGCGCGCGGGCGTCCGCGATGTCGTCGGTGTTGCGCAGATAGAGCGTCACGAAGCCCAGGTTCACCAGGTAGAAGCCGACCACCAGCAGATGGTTCACGGCGTCGGCGAGCTTCTCGTTCCCCTTCAGGACGTCCGCGATGAAGATGCGCCCGTTGCGGCTCAGTGTGCGCGCCACCCAGACGGTGAGCGCCACGCTGACGACCAGATAGATGATGTACGCGACCACGGTGAGGTCCATGCCCCAGCCCCTTTGAACGTGTTCAACAACCCGTTGTCATGGACTGTAGACCCCTTCTTGAACATGTTCAAGAAGGGGTCGGGGTGAGTGCCTTCGGGGCCGCCTCGGCGCCCTGTGCCGCGCCGGGGTCCGGCTCGGTCACGAAGTGCCGGACGCCCGGCAGTGCGGCCGTGGCCAGGCAGGCCGTCAGCACCGCGGCTGCTGCCACCCCGAGCGGAAGCCCGGGCCCTACCGCGGAGGCGGCCAGCGGGGCGAGTACGTACCCCAGGGGCATCGCGGCGATCGAGATCAGCCAGTCGTACGACGTGACCCGGGCCAGCACCTGCTCCGGGACGGCCGACATCACCGAGGTGTCCCAGACCGGGCCGAGGTACCCCAGGCCGGTGAGGGCGAGTCCGTACGAGGTGATGGTGGCCCAGGCGGGCGCCGAGGCGGCGAGCAGCGCCAGGGGCAGGGCGTACGTCGCCAGGCCCAGGGTGGAGACCAGGACCGGCCTGCGCGGCTTGGCCCGGCCGGCCAGCAGGGAGCCCGCCAGCACTCCGGCGGAGCCGACCTGCATGAGCGTGACCCAGGCGCCCTCGTCGCCGCGCGCGCCGACGATCACCGCCGGGCCGAGGGTGGCCAGGACCGCCGCCGCGCCGTTCCAGACGCCGTGCGCGATCAGGGTGGACCAGTACCAGTCCCGGGCGCGCACCTCGCTCCAGCCCTCCTTGAGGTCCGCGAGGACCGAGGAGTGGGGGACCCGGACACGCCGCACCCGGATCGCGGCCAGCAGGGCGGCGCACGCCGCGAAGCTCGCGCCGTCGAGCAGGAACGCCCACCCGGCCCCCGCGGTGAGGACCAGGGTGCCGCCGAGAGCCGGCCCGCCGAGCCTCACCGCCCCGTTCACCGAGGCGATCAGGGCATTGGCGCGCAGCAGTTGGGAGTCGTCCACGGTGCCCCGGACCAGCGGGGCGGCGGTCGGCATGGAGAAGGCTCCGGCGATGCCCCCGACCGCCTCGGCGACCGCGATCTGCCAGATGCGGGGGTCTGCGCCGAGGAGTTCCAGCCCGACGAAGATCTGTCCCGCCGCCCGTACGGCGTTGGTCACGAGCGCGACGGTCCTCGGGTCGAACCGGTCGCCGATCACCCCGCCGAGCGGCAGCAGCAACACCTTGGGGATCAGTGCGCAGGTGAGTACGAGAGCGAGGGTTCCGCTCGATCCGGTGGCCTGGTAGACGGCGAGGGTGAGCGCGACCGGCACGGCGGCGTCGCCGGCCAGGGAGAGGGTCTGGCCGGCGAAGAGCAGCGCGAAGGCGCGGGTGCGCAGGGGGTGGGACGGCATGGGCACAACTTATTTCGCTTCCGAATAATTCGCCAGCGAAATAAGGGAGTTCGTGGATCGCTCCGCCCGGAACGGGTGCGGTGAGGTGCCCGCCCCGGCGGGCGTACGATTCCGCCATGCAGCCACGCGACCGGGTCGACAGCCACATAGAGCGGTGGAAGCCGGTGCTTCCCGGGCTCGATCCCGACGTCGAAGGCGCGGTGACCCGGATGCAGAAGATCACCGCACATCTGCGGCGGGTCAGGGAGCAGTCGCTCGCCGACGCCGACCTGGACCGACCGGAGTTCGAGACGCTCCACGAGCTGGCCGGACGCGGTGGCTCCGCCGCCCCGTCCGAACTGGCCGCCGCCCTCGACCTGGCGCCCGCCTCCGTCACCGGACGGCTCGACGTGCTGGAGGGCCGCGGCTATGTGCGCCGCACCCCCTCCACCACCGACCGGCGCAGGGTCGTCGTGGAACTCACCCCGGCCGGCCGGGCCGTCTGGATGGGAACCATGGACTACCTCGGCCACGAGGAGACCCGGCTGATCGGAGCGCTGGACGCCGAGGGGCGCGTCCAGCTCAACTCCCTGCTGCGGCGTGTCCTGTTGGCTGCCGAGCACGGCCCGGAGCCGGAAGCCCCCCGCGTCTGAGCCGCGGCACGGGCCGGCCGGCGTGCGGCCGGGTGCCGGGCGCCGGAGGTTCAGACACTCATCGAGCGCGCGGTGTTGACCTGCGCCATGACCATGGGGAAGGTGTTCACGTCCCTGGCCGGGATCATCGTCGAATGGTGCCGGCCGCCGCTGGTCACCGTCACCTGCACGAAGCCGGTGGTCTTCTTCTCCTTCATCAGGAGGAAGAGCAGACCCACCAGGCAGAGCAGCGCGAAGATGATCGCCAGCACGATCGCCACCGTCGGGATCTTCTCCTCGGTGCGCGACATGTCCGTCGCCGTCCACACCGCGCCCTTGAGGGGCATCGTGCCGGACGGGGTGACGACCGAGTCGTTCATGACGGCTATGTCGCCGATGCTCAGCATCGGTCCGCCGCCGTAACCCTGCTGCGGGACAGGGAAGTTGGCGCCCATCGTCGGCTGCTGCTCCGGGCCCGGGTAGCCGTACCCCGGCCCCTGCTGGGCCGCGGACTCGGGCAGGGGCTGCGGATAGCCGTACGCCGGCGGGCCGCCCGCCGGGTAGCCGTACCCCTGACCGTCCGCCACCGTGGGCGGGTTGGCGGGCTGCTGGGGCGGACCCCACTTGTAGGCATCGTCCGCGTACGGATTCGGCTCGCTCACCATGTCCCCGATTCTTTCGTCCGGTACTGCGCACACGACCGTACCGTTCCGGCCCCGAACACGCCCAGGAGGCCCCGTCCACCGCCGCTTTCGC
>NZ_JBHWZJ010000568.1:0-3116 GCF_042728415.1 Streptomyces sp. NPDC060198
CGTCCTCCCACCGCGCGGGGCCACAGGCCATCCGTACCCCGCCGGGCGGGGCGCCCGCGCCGAGGCGTGCGTCACCCGGCCCGCTTCCGGCCCGCTTCCCCGGCACACCGAGCGTTTTCCGGCTTCCCCCGGCCGACCCGGACCGCACACCCCGGACGGTGCCCGCGACCGGGACGTGTCCGGACTCCAGAAGGGCCACCACTGATGGAACTCTCCTCACCCCTGAACTACGCCGGTGATCCGCGCGCCGCCGCGGACAGCGCCGCCGCCCTGGAGTCCGCGGGCCTCGACGCCGTCTGGGTGGCCGAGGCGTACGGCTTCGACTCCCCGACGGTCATGGGGTACCTCGCCGCGAAGACAGAGCGGCTGAGGATCGGCTCGGCGATACTCAACGTCTACTCACGCACCCCCGCGCTGATCGCCCAGACCGCGGCCGGGCTCGACGCCATCAGCGGGGGCCGCGCCATCCTCGGCCTGGGTGCCTCCGGGCCGCAGGTCGTCGAGGGCTGGCACGGCCGCCGGTTCGACCGTCCACTGGGCCGCACCCGCGAGGTGATCGAGCTGTCCCGTCGGATCTGGCGCCGCGAGGTGATCGAGCACCACGGCATCACCGAGATGCCGCTCTCCCCGGAGAGCGGCGGCACCCTCGGCAAGCCGCTGAAACTGCTGAACCACCCGGTCCGCGACACCATCCCCGTCCACCTCGCGGCGCTGGGGCCGGCCAACGTCAAGCTGGCCGCCGAGATCGCCGACGGATGGCTGCCGTTCCTCTACGTCCCGGAGCACGCCGCGAAGGTCTGGGGCCGGCCGCTGGCCGAGGGCGCCGCCGCGCGCGATCCCGCGCTCGGCCCGCTCTCCGTCGTGGCGGGCGGGCTGCTGGCCATCGGAGACGAGGCCGAGGCCGTCCGCGACCTGATGCGCCCCACCGTCGCCCTCTACGTCGGCGGCATGGGCGCGCCCGGCCGCAACTTCTACCACGACCTGGTCTGCTCCTACGGCTACGAGTCGGCCGCGGCCGCCATCCAGGAGCACTACCTCGCGGGCCGCAAGAAGGACGCGGAGGCCGCCGTACCGGCAGAACTCCTTGAACACCTCTGCCTGGCCGGCCCCGAGGGGCATGTACGTGACCGTGTCGAGGCATTCCGCGAGGCGGGTGTGACCATGCTCAACGTCACCCCCGTCGGCCCCGATCCCGCTCGGCTGATCGAGCACGTGAGGAGTTGGCTGTGACGAAATCCCGTACCACCGGCGACCTGCCCGACGCGCCCGCCGACCGGACGCTGCCGCAACTGCTGGCCCGCAACGCGACCGAGTACCCCCGACTTCCGGCGATCTCCTGGCAGTCGGCGGAGAAGGGCGGCGGCTGGACGACGTTCGACTGGGCGGAGGTCGAAGAGCACACCCGCAACCTCGCCGCCGGTTACGCGGCCCTCGGCGTCGGCCGCGGCGAACGCGTGCTGCTGATGATGTCCAACCGGCCCGAACACTGGCTTTCCGACCTGGCGTTGGTGCGCCTCGGTGCGGTCCCGGTCAGCGTCTACGGCACAGCGGCCCCCGAGCAGATCACCCACATCGCCCGCAACTGCCGTGCCCGTGTGGCCGTGTTGGAGGGTGCGGCCCAGGTGGCTGTGTGGGAGCCGCTGCTCACCGACGCCGACACCCCGCTGGAGCGGCTGGTGGTGACCGAGCAGGGCGCGGAGGGAAGCCACTTCCCGTTCGCCGCCCTGCTCCGCGAGCCGGTGCCGGAACGGTTCGCGAAGGATCTGGACACCGCCCGCCCCGACGATCCGCTGACCGTCGTCTACACCTCCGGAACCAGCGGCGAACCCAAGGGCGTGTTGTTGACGCATCGTCAAGTCATGTCCAACGCGCTGGCGCTGGACGCCGTGGTCGAACTTCCCCCGCACGTCGAGCACATCTGCTACCTGCCCTTCGCGCACATCGCCGAACGGATGCTCGGCATCTACCTGCCCTGCCACCGGGCGTCGCACGTCTACCTCTGCGCCGACCCGACGGGCGTCGCCGCCGTCGTGCGCGAGGTACGGCCCGCGCAGTTCTTCGGGGTGCCGAGGATCTGGGAGAAGTTGTCCGCCACTGTGCGGGGACTTCTCGCGCTGATGCCGGCCGAGCAACTGACTGTCATCGAAGCCGCGTTCGAGATCGCCCGCACGCACGTCGGGTACCGGGAGCGGGGCGAGACGCCGCCCGCGGAGCTGGAGGAGCGCTATGCCCGCGTCCGTGCGGACGTGCTGCTGCCCATGCTGGCCGCGGGCGGCCTGGACCGGGTGACCTGGGCGGCCAGCGCCTCGGCGCCGATGCCGGTCGACGTGGTGAGGTTCTGGGCCGGCTTCGGCATCGTCATCATGGACGCGTGGGGGCTGACCGAGACCACCGGAGTGGCCACCAGCAACAGTCCGCGGGCCGGGTTCCGGCTCGGCTCGGTGGGGCGGCCGGTGGAGTCCGTGGAGATCCGCCTCGCCGAGGACGGCGAGATCATGGTGCGGGGCTCCTCCGTCTTCTCCGGCTACCTCCAGTCGGACGGATCGGTACGGTCCGCACTGGACCCCGAGGGATGGCTGGCCACCGGCGACATCGGCCGGACGGACGAGAACGGCTTCCTCTGGCTCACCGACCGCAAGAAGGAGATGATCGTCACCTCCACCGGCAAGAACGTCTCGCCCGCGCTGGTGGAGAACGCACTGAAGGAACACCCCCTGATCGGCCAGGCGATGGTCCACGGCGACAATCGCTCCTACCTGGTCGCCCTGCTGGTGCTCGATGCCGAGGCCGCCCCCGTCTGGGCTTCGGCCAACGGCATCGGGTCGGCCGGAGGGCTGGCCGGCCTGGCGGAGCACCCCGCCGTCCGTGCGGAGGTGGACCGGGCGGTCGAAGCCGCCAACTCCCGCCTCAACCGGAGCGAGCAGGTCAAGCGGTACGAGCTGCTGGCCGAGGAGTGGGGACCGGGGACCGGGGAGCTGACGCCGTCCCTGAAGATGCGACGTCGGGTCATCCGGGACAAGTACGCCGACTCGCTGTCCGGGCTCTACCAGGACTGAACCGGGCGCCCCGGCCCCGCGAGCACAAGGCAGGGCGGCCCATCCGTCCCCGACCGGGGG
>NZ_JBHWZJ010000569.1:0-3112 GCF_042728415.1 Streptomyces sp. NPDC060198
CCGTCACCACGGTCCGGGCCTTTCGGTATGCCGTGCGGCCCCCGGCTGCCGGGGGCCGCTCCGAGTCGGGTCCTACCGGTCGGCGCTGACCGGGAGGTCGAGCAGCACCTGGGTGCCACGTTCCGGGGCGGGCACCATGTCGAAGCTGCCGCCCAGTTCGCCCTCGACCAGCGTGCGCACGATCTGGAGTCCCAGGTTGCCGGCCTTACGGGGGTCGAAGCCCTCGGGGAGACCGCATCCGTCGTCCTGCACGGTGATGAGCAGCCGGCCGTCCCGGGACGATCCGCCCCGCACCGCGGAGACCTCGACCGTGCCGCTGTCGCCCTCGCTGAACGCGTGCTCCAGGGCGTTCTGCAGGACTTCGGTGAGCACCATGGAAAGCGGAGTGGCCACGTCCGCATCCAGGACCCCGAAGCGTCCGGTGCGCCGGCAGGTGACCTTGCCGGGCGAGATCTCGGCGACCATGGAGATGACCCGGTCGGCGATCTCGTCGAACTCGACGCGCTCGTCCAGATTCTGGGACAACGTCTCATGAACGATGGCGATCGAACCGACGCGCCGCACCGCCTCGTTGAGCGCCTCTCGCCCTCGTACGGAGTCCATCCGGCGGGCCTGGAGACGCAACAGGGCGGCCACCGTCTGGAGATTGTTCTTGACCCGGTGGTGGATCTCCCGGATGGTCGCGTCCTTGGTTATCAACTCACGTTCACGGCGCCGCAGTTCCGTGACGTCCCGGAGAAGCACCAACGACCCGATCCGGACCCCCTTGGGCTTGAGCGGGATCGCCCGGAACTGGATGACGCCGCTGGCGCACTCCACTTCGAACTCGCGGGGGGCGTAGCCGCTCGCGACCTTGGCCAGGGCTTCGTCCACCGGCCCCCGGGACGGCGCGAGGTCGGCGGTGGTCTGACCGAGGTGGAGACCGACGATGTCGGAGGCGAGGCCCAGCCGGTGGTAGGCGGAGAGGCCGTTGGGACTGGCGTACTGCACGATCCCGTCGGCGTCGAGCCGGATGAGCCCGTCGCCGACGCGCGGGGACGCGTCCATGTCGACCTGCTGGCCCGGGAAGGGGAAGGCCCCCGCGGCGATCATCTGGGCGAGGTCGGCGGCGGACTGGAGGTAGGTGAGTTCCAGTCGGGAAGGGGTCCGCACGGTCAGCAGATTGGTGTTGCGCGCGATGACGCCGAGGATGCGGCCTTCGCGGCGGACCGGGATGGCCTCGACGCGTACCGGCACTTCCTCCCGCCACTCCGGGTCGCCCTCGCGCACGATCCGCCCCTCGTCCAGGGCGGCGTCCAGCAGCGGGCGGCGGCCGCGCGGCACCAGATGGCCGACCATGTCGTCCTGGTAGGAGGTCGGGCCGGTGTTGGGACGCATCTGCGCGACGGAGACGTACCGGGTCCCGTCCCGGGTCGGAACCCAGAGGACGAGGTCGGCGAAGGACAGGTCGGAGAGCAGCTGCCACTCCGAGACCAGCAGGTGGAGCCATTCGAGATCGGTGTCGCTCAGGGCTGTGTGCTGGCGGACGAGGTCGTTCATGGAGGGCACATGTGCGAGCGTACCCGTGGATACCGAGAGGTTCCGAACCGAGCCGGGGCCCGTCCCCGCCCCCGGCGGCGGGGACGCCGTATACAGAACGGCGCCGCACCACGAGAATCGGTACCGCGTCGGCAGAATCGATACCGCAGACGCATGGACACCGACAAATGGTCTAGTCCACAATACAGAAACAAGAACCTCCGCCCTCCCCGCACAGGAGGACGGACCGAGGCACCCGCGCTCTCTGCCCTGATCGCGCCGGCGCCTCGTACGGTCGGAGGCACCGCACACCGCCGGCCGAGCAGCTCCGGGCTGCGGTACCGGGCGGGCTGAGGGTCCCTCCCGGTGCCGCGGCCCGCGGGTCGGGCACGACGCCCCCGCACGGCACCTCGCACCCGTTCGCGCGCGGCCTCTCTCCGCCCGCACGACGCCCCCCGACCGGCTTCACGTCCGGTCCCGCCCCGGGTCTCGCTCCGGCCCTGGTCCTGCCCGCACCGGCCCGCCACTTCCGGCCCGCCCCGCCCGCGGGGCTCGGGTCCGGGTCGCGCGCCCTCCGCATCTGCGGACAATTGACTCAAGTCGACCGCCGCCGCACGACGTCCCGCGACCAGCCACCGGGCGATGACCCGAAAGCGGACGGCACCTGTTCCCGGGGCGTGGAACTCTGTTAAATTTGGACCAGATTGGTCTATACCACATACGTCGTCATTGATCAGATCGGCAGGCACAGCGTGGAAGTTGTCATCGTCCCGGACGCAGCGGCAGGCGGCGAGCTCATCGCGGAGGCCATGGGCGCGCTGCTGAGCCGCAAGCCCTACGCCCTGCTCGGCGTCGCCACCGGCTCGACCCCGCTGCCCATCTACCGGTCCCTGGCCGAAAAGGTGCGCACCGGAGCGGTGGACGCCTCCCGCGCCCGGATCTGCCAGCTGGACGAGTACGTCGGGCTCCCCGCCGGGCACCCGGAGTCCTACCGCTCGGTCGTGCTGCGCGAGGTCGTGGAGCCTCTCGGCCTGACCGAGTCCTCCTTCATGGGCCCGGACGGCTCCGCCGTGGACGTCCAGGCCGCCTGCGAGGCCTACGACAGGGCGCTGACCGAGGCCGGCGGTGTCGACCTCCAGCTGCTCGGCATCGGCACGGACGGGCACATCGGCTTCAACGAGCCCTGCTCCTCGCTCGCCTCGCGCACCCGGATCAAGACGCTGACCGAGCAGACCCGGGTGGACAACGCCCGCTTCTTCGACGACGACATCGACCAGGTGCCGCACCACGTCATCACCCAGGGCATCGGCACCATCCTGGAGTCGCGCCACGCCATCCTGCTGGCCACCGGCGAGGGCAAGGCCGACGCGGTCGCGCTGACCGTCGAGGGGCCGGTCGCCTCCGTGGTACCCGCCTCCGCGCTCCAACTGCACCCGCGCGCGACGGTCGTGGTGGACGAGGCGGCGGCCTCCAAGCTGAAGCTCGCCGACTACTTCCGCCACACCTTCGCCTCCAAGCCCTCCTGGCAGGGGCTGTAGGCCCTCGGAGGCACCCGTGCACGGAGGAGGGGCCGGTCACCAGGTGTGACCGGCCC
>NZ_JBHWZJ010000570.1:0-3077 GCF_042728415.1 Streptomyces sp. NPDC060198
CCGGGCTCCGCCGCGCTCATCGAGCAGGCCAACCCGGAACTCAAGGGCAAACTCGGCTACTTCCCGATACCCGGCAAGACCACGAAGAAGCCCGGCGCCGTGTTCACCGGCGGCTCCGACCTGATCGTCCCGGAGAAGGCGGCCCACCGCAGCGCCGGCATCGACGTGGTCAAGGCGCTGGCGGGCGAGAAGTGGCAGCGGGAACTCGCCCTGGCCATGAGCTACGTCCCCAACAAGCCGAAGCTCGCGAGCGCCATCGGGAGCCAGGAGGGCACCGCCGCGATGGCGGAGGGGGCGGCGCAGGGGCGGGCGACCCCCAACTCCGCGCAGTGGGCGGAGGTCGAGGAAACGAACCCGATCAAGCCGTACATGACCGCGGTACTGGAAGGCCAGGACCCTGAGGAGTCGGCGAGGTCGGCCTCGGAGCGCATCAGCTCCCTCCTTGCGGGCAGCTGACGGGCACACCCCTCCGGCCGGGGGCAGGGGGGCGGGCGGGATGCGAGGGGAAGGCGGGAACAGTCCGCACCCCGGGATTCAGCGGTCGCACATCCCGACTCTCCATGGCGGTCACGTCGAATCCAGCCGGCCACGGAAGAAGTAGGGGGCCGGACCTTCGCCACCGCGCGACGGTCCGGCGGCCGCCCTTGCTGATCCGTCCCCGGAGACTGCCATGACCGCGCTGCCCATCGCCCCACCGGTTCGTCCCGTCTCTGCCGCGCCGGCCCCCGACCGGCTCGCCGCCCCCTCGGGCCAGTCGCAGCCCGCCTACCACCTTTCGCTCGCCGCCGGCCCCGAGGACGTGCGCGCCGCCCAGCGCCTGCGGCACCAGGTGTTCGCCGGAGAGCTCGGCGCCAGGCTCGACGGGCCCGAACCCGGCCTCGACGGCGACGAGTACGACGCCTTCTGCGACCACCTGCTGGTGAGGGAGACCGCCACCGGCGATGTCGTCGCCACCTACCGGGTACTGCCTCCCGAGCGCGCCCGCGCGGCCGGCCGCCTCTACTCGGAGAGCGAATTCGACCTCACCCGGCTCGCCCCTCTGCGTGACGACCTCGTCGAAGTGGGCCGCTCCTGCGTCCACCCCGCCCACCGTGACGGCGCCGTCATCGCCCTCATCTGGGCGGGCCTCGCCCGCTACATGGAGCGCACCGGCCACAACTGGCTGGCCGGCTGCTGCTCGCTCCCCCTAGGCGACGGCGGCATCCAGGCAGCCCGCAGCTGGGAGACCGTACGCGCCAAGCACCTCGCCCCCGAGGAGTACTGGGTCACCCCGCACCGCCTCTGGTCGGGCACCGCCGGCGCCCTCGGCCCGCGGCCGGCCGCCGGCGCCCGGGCCGATCTGCCGCCGCTGCTCCGCGGCTACCTCCGCCTCGGGGCCTGGGTCTGCGGATCGCCCGCCTACGACCCGGACTTCGACTGCGCCGACCTCTATATACTCCTCTCCATGCGCCGCACCGACCCCCGCTACCTGCGGCACTTCCTCTCCATGACCCCGCCGCGATGAACGCCTGGTTCCCCGTCTCCCCGTGCACACCGCAGGCCTGCGCCGGCCACCACGGAGCGGTGCGTCCCGCGCTGCCCGCGGGGGCGCGGCTGGTGGCGGGCTGCCTGCTCGCGGTGGGCGGCGCCGCCTGCACACCGCTCGCCGCCGTGCTCACCCAGCCGGTCCGCGACCGGCTGGTCCGCCTCTGGTCCCGGGCCGTCCTGCGGACCTTCGGGGTACGCATGCGGGTCACGGGGAACCCGGGCGGCAGGAACGGCGGGGAACTGGTCGTCGCCAACCACATCTCGTGGCTCGACATACCGCTCGTCGCGGCCGTCCTCCCCGCGCGGATGCTCGGCAAGTCCGACATACGCGGGTGGCCGGTACTCGGCGCCCTCGCCGCGCGGGGCGGCACCCTCTTCATCGACCGGCAGAGCCTGCGGGCCCTGCCCGCGTCGGTGGACTCCGTCGCCGACGCGCTGCGCGCCGGCGACCGGGTGGTGGCCTTCCCGGAGGGCTCCACCCGGTGCGGCGGCGGACCGCCGGGCCCGTTCCGCCACGCGGTCTTCCAAGCGGCCCTCGACGCGGGTGCGACCGTGCGGCCGGCCCGTATCTCGTACCACCTGGAGACAGCCCCCACCGGGAAGGCGGGCCACGCCGACGGACTCCCGGCCCGTGCGGTCGCGTTCGTGGGTGACGACCCGCTCAACGCCTCGCTGTGGCGGGTGGTTCGGGCCGCCGGTCTGACCGCCGAGCTCACCCTCCTGCCGCCGCTCCGGGCGGACGGGGCGGGGCGGCGCCCGGGCGGCGTGGACCGCCGGATGCCGCCCGGCGAGCGCAAGGCGCTCGCCCGCCGCGCTCAGACGGCCGTGGCCAGCGACACCGCGAACCTGCCCGCCGAGTCCGTCCACCACTGATCGAGCCGCATCCCCGCCGCACCCAGTTCGTCGCGCACCCGCTCCCGGCGGAACTTCGCCGACACCTCCGTACGGAGCTCCTCGCCCTCCTCGAACGACACCACGAGATCCAGCTCATGGATCTTCACCGTGAGCGCCGAGCGGGCCCGCAGCCGCATCTCGATCCACTCGGCGTCCGCGTCCCAACGTGCGACGTGGTCGAACGCGGCGGGGTCGAAATCCGCGTCGAGCTCCCGGTTGACGACCTCCAGGACGTTCTTGTTGAACGCCGCGGTGACACCGGCCGCGTCGTCGTACGCCGCGACCAGCGTCTCCGGCTCCTTCACCAGGTCCGTCCCCAGCAGCAGGGCGTCGCCGGGGGAGAGGATGGAGCGGACCGAGCGCAGGAAGGTCGCCCGCTCCTCGGGGAGCAGATTGCCGATCGTGCCGCCGAGGAACGCCACCAGCCGTGGGCCCGGGGTTCCCGGCAGGGCGAGTCCCCCGGTGAAGTCGGCGATGAGCGCGTGCACGTTCAGCTCCGGCCGCTCGGCTAGCAGCGCCTCCGCGGCCCGGGTCAGCGCGCTCTCGCTCACGTCCACCGGGACGTAACTGTGCAGCCGCTCCAGCGCGTCGAGCAGGTGCCGGGTCTTCTCCGAGGAACCCGAGCCCAGTTCGATCAGGGTCCGGGCGCCCGAAGC
>NZ_JBHWZJ010000571.1:0-3067 GCF_042728415.1 Streptomyces sp. NPDC060198
GCGGACGGTGCTGCGGGCGGTGCTGTCCGGTACCGGTTGACCGGGCCAGGTGGTGCGGGTGTCTCAGGCGATGGGGCCGGTGCCGCGGCCCAGCAGCGCGATCAGGCTTCCGGGCAGTGCCCCGGCATAGACCTCGACCTCGTCGATGTCTCCGTGCAGATAGTCGCCATAGCTCTCGGAGGCCCGGGACCGGCCCACCTGCAACGGGCCCTCGCCGTGCAGACCGTCGGCCGAGTGCGCCGGGGCCCCGGCGGCGGTGCCGTCGACGTAGAGGGTGATCGTGTCGGCCTGGTCGTCGTAGACGACCGCCAGCCGGGTCGGGCTGTCGGGCATGGCCCGGTGCGAGGCTATGACCGTGCTCTCGCCGGCCGCCCCGCTCCCCGGTACGACCAGCTGCCAGGCCTGCGGTGCCGGGTCGTAGCGGAGCTGGAGGGCGTCGGCCCCCTCTCCCGCCAGGGAGAGGACGGTCATGGGGTGGGCGGGGACGGCATCCGCCAGCCGGACGACGGTGCTGACGGTGAAGCTGTCCCCGGTGTCCACGACCGGTACGTCGGTGGCGGCCCAGCCGGTCTCACCGTCCAGGTGCAGGTGGCCGTGCCCGATCAGAGCGGGCTCGACCGGAACGCAGTCCGGGTCCCACCCGCACGGGTCGTCGGCGGGGGTCGTGTACAGCTCAGCGCCTGTCGGGCTCAGCCGCAGTGGTGCGCCGCCGTTCTGCTCGGGGCTCGTGCCGTCCGCCGCGGTCTCCAGCGCCCAGTACCCGCGCGGCTGCGGTGTCCGGTGGGCGAGGGCCGTGGCCTCCTCCGGCACCACCACCCGGTCGTGGACCTGGATTTCGCCGAGGTCGCCGTTCCAGCGGTTCCGGTAGCCGACCGGGCCCTTGGCGCGGCCGATCTGGAAGGAGCCGGCCTCCTCGGCGGGGGTCGCCGTGACGGGGGTGCCGGGCTCGGTCCCGTTGACGTAGAGGTGAGCCAGGCCGGTCTCGGCGTCGTAGATGCCCAGCAGGTGGGCCCACTCGCCCGTTTCCGGCGCGCCTCCGGTGACGTGGGCGCCGCCCACAGTGAACGACCACGTCGGGGCGGAATCCCCGCCGTTCAGGCCGAGAGCGAACGCGGCCCGGGCCCCCGCGTCCTGGCTGACGATCGTCATGGTGCGGTCGGTCCGTCCCGGACGTGCCCAGCCGCTGACGGCGAAGGTGCCACCGTCCTCCACGACCGGAACGTCCGGGGTCAAGAAGCCGTGCCCGCCGCCGTCCAGGTGGGCCGTGGACGTGAGGGAGGTGAGGGTGGGCGCCGGGCCGCCGAAGGTCACCCCGGCGCCGGCGCGGGCATCGGCGCCCGAGGCGGCAGCGGCGGACCCGGACCCGGCCGCGTCGGCGAGGGTCCAGCGGGCAGTGGGAGCACGGCCGGCCTGCACCGCGACGGTGTAGGCCGTTTCCCGGCTGCTGTGGCCGGCCCGGTCCACCGCGTAGACCGACAGGGTCGTCGGACCGGACTTCGTCGGGAGGCGGCGGACGGTCGCGGGGCCGCCCGTTTCGGCCGGGCTCACGTACTGCGGGTTCTCACCCGTGAACCGGTACCGGTACGACACGACGTCGGGTGACGGGGAGTCCAGAACGAAGGTGCCGTAGACACCGACGCCGTCCTGCCACCCCTCCTCGGAGTAGTCCGGCGACGTGATGACAGCGGGTTCGGGCGGAGTGTCGTCGTAAACGAAGCGGCAGGCCGCACCGCCGTTTTCGGAGCTCCAGGCGGAGGTGGCGCTACCGTCGTCCGCCCGGACGTGCCAGGAGACGACCGTGTTGGCCGGCACCTCGTCCGGCATGCGCCAGACCTGCTGGATTCCTGACGTCCCGGTGGCGGCCGGGGTGTAGGCCAGGCGCTGTTCGGTGCCGCTGGGGTCCGTCCACCAGGCCTCGAATTCGGCCTGCACCCGGTTGGCTTCGGACGGCTGGTTGTCCGCCTCGGAGTCGTGGAGGACCGCGGAGAGCACGGGAGGCCCGGAGACGTACGTCTCCGCCTCACCGGTTGCGCACGCGCCCGTCCCGGTCAGCAGATCGTTGATGCGCGGCTGTTCGGGCGGCACGTTGTTCGCCGCGTACGCGGCGCCGCTCCCGGTTGCGAGGACCACCGCGACGGCGCACCCCATGGCCAGGATTCCGGTGGTTCGTCGTCTTCTGTCCGACACGCTGCTCGTCCCCCCAGGGAAAGATATCCGTGCAGGTTGCAAGGATCGTTGGGAGGCTAACAGCGCCAACTGACAGTCCTGTAGGGGATTTACGGTCCGTGGACGGAGCTGCGTCCGTCCACGGACAGCAGGGACCCTGCCGGGCCGGTCAGGATGCCGTCTCCGGCGTCGGGGCCGGGGCCGGGGCCTTCCGTTCCACGACCGGCCGCCGTCGCGACGGCACGCCGAGGGTGGGGTTGGCGACTCCCCAGGCGGCGCCCTTGCAGACGACCTCCTTGTAGAAGGCGGCGAGCCGTCCGGTCAGGGCCGCGCCGACGGCGCGGTCGTCGGCGGTGACGTACTGGATGAGGCCCTCCTTGCGGCCCAGCGAGACGCACTGGTTGAAGTAGCGGGCGGACGGCTCCGGGATCTTGTTCCCGGTGAGACGGGCGGCGATGGTGTCGGCGGCCTGCCAGGCGACGGGGACGCCCGAGGCGCAGGACATGCGCAGCGGCTTGTCGCCGGGGCCGATGGCGTGGGCGGCGTCGCCGATGGCGTACACGTCCGGGTGCGAGACCGAGCGCAGCGTCCTGTCGACCACGATCTGGCCGGTGCCGGTGACCTCCAGGGTGCTGGCCTCCGCGATCGGGTGGACCGCGAAGCCGGCGGTCCACACGGTGACGGCGGCGGGGACGGCGGTGCCGTCGGCGGTGACGACGTGGCCGGCCGCCACCCCCTCGACGGTGGTGTGCTCGTGGACGGCGATGCCGAGCTTGTCGGTGACCCTCCGCAGGTGGCGGCGGCCCTTGGGCGAGAGCCAGTCGCCGAGTTCGCCGCGTACGGCGAGGGTGACGCCGAGGTCGGGGCGGGCCTCGGCGATCTCGGTGGCGGCCTCCACGCC
>NZ_JBHWZJ010000572.1:0-3048 GCF_042728415.1 Streptomyces sp. NPDC060198
GGTGGAACCCGCCGCCGCACCCGGCCGTCCATCCGGTCACCGTGTGCCGTGCTCCACCGACACGGAGGCGGCGGCACCCGTGTCGAAGCCGATCCGAGTGACCGCCCCGTCCTCGGACCAGGCCACCTCCACGGTGTCCCCGGCACCTCGGGCGTCCGCCGCCACGTTCACCCCGCTCACCGCCGTGCCCACCGGAGCCGGGTCCGCCTCACCGGTCAGCGAGGCCAGGGCCACCAGCACAGCCGTGCCCTCGGCGTCCACGGTCAGCCGGGGCATGACCGCCCACCGGGTGTACGCCGTGCCCTGCGGGGCGCGCACCTCCTCCGCGGACTCCCAGCCGTACAGCCCGTGCAGCACCGAGCGCGGCGACGCGTCCGGGGCCGTCGCCCAGCCGGTCTGCTCGACGCGGGCACCCGCCGGGACGCCGAGGAGCCGGTGGACCCGGAGTTCGTAACGCCCCCGTACGAAGGTGACGCTCTCCACCCGCAGTCCGGGGACGGCCGGCGGCTGCCCGGGGAAGACCGGCATGTGCCAGGAGGCCGCCCAGCCCCAGCCGTCCCCGTGCCCGGCTCCCAGGGGGTGGATCCGGCGGCGGACGCTACGGGCGGCGCCGACCCGGACGGAGAGATGGTTGTCCGCCACGTTCACCGGCGAGGAGGGACCGGTCGCCGTGGAGTACGCGAACCGCCCGTAGTGCGGGTCCGCCTCCGCCGCCGACTCGCCCTCGTGCGGGCGGACATGGTCGCTGCCGTGGTTGTGCAGCCGGACGATCCCGTCCGCCCGGGTCGACTGCACCAGCAGCCCGGGCGCCGGCAGCGACAGCACCCGGTCGGGGCCCTCGCTCGGTGCGGGCTCCTCCGGCTCGGTCCACAGCGGGTGGTCCGCCGGGGCGAGCAGCGAGACGAACGCCTTCGACGCCCAGTACGGCGACGCCGGACCCGAGTAGTGCTGGAGGGTCGCCCCGTGCGGACCGTGCCACCCCAGGCTCAGCAGCCCGTCCTCGCCGGTGGCCCCGTGCTCCAGGAAGTACCGGAGCGAACCGCTGACCAGCCGCCGGGACACCCCGGGGGAGAGCGGGGTGTGCCCGGAGACCGCGCCCATGCCGACCGCCGCGCCCGCCGCGAACCGGTAGGCGAGGGAACGCCCGAAGTGCAGCGGCGCCCCGTCCGCGCCGAACATCAGGGAGAAGCTCTCCAGATGCTCGCGCAGCCTGCCGCCGTAGTGCGCGAGGAGCTCCCGGTCGCCCGAGAGATGGGCGTCCAGCACCGGATAGAGGTGCAGCGCCCAGCCGTTGTAGTGGTCGAAGGCGCGCCCGTCCCCGTCCGCGTACCAGCCGTCGCCCCGGTACCACCCCTCCAGCAGGTCCAGCGCGCGGGCCCGTACCCGCGCGGTCTGTGCGTCGCCCCGGCCCACGGACTCCAGGAACCCGGCGACGGTGAAGGGGAAGAGGTACCAGTTGTTGGGCGCGGGGGTGTGCCGCAGCGCCCCGCGCAGCCACTCCTCGGCGCGGTCCTGGACGGGGCCGTCGAGCCGGTCCCAGAGCCACGGGCGGGTCAGCCGCAGGCCGAGGGCGACGGACGCCGACTCCACCATCGGCTGACCGAAGACGGTGTGGTCGCGGATGCGCGGCCAGGACTCGGTGTCGTCGCGCCCGGGGGTACGCGTACCGGCGGCGAGACCGTCCGCGTACCGGTCCAGCCAGCCGTGCGGGTCCTCGCCCCCGGCGCCCGCGACCCGGAACGCGGCGGCGAGGAACGTGCGTGCGTACCCCTCCAGCCCGTCGGAGCGGACCCCGGAACCCGAGGGGCGGCCGGGCAGGTCGAGCATCGCCCGGCCGGGGGTCGCCCACTGCCAGGCCGCGTGCAGCAGACCGTCCGCGGCGGCCTCCCAGTGCGCCCGGGTGTAACCGGTGCGGGGGCTCAGCGAGCGGTCGTCGCGGGGGAGTCGGAAGGGGAGGGAGAGGGGGGCGGTGGTCATGCGAGGAAGGCCAGCCTTTCCGGTCGTACGGGATGGGCGAAACCGTCGCCCGCGGCCCAGCGCGCGACCTCACCGGTCGCCAGATCGGCCAGTCGCCGCCACTCGTTGCCCTCGGACCCGGCGAGATGCGGGGTGATCAGCGCGTTCTCGCACTCCCAGAGCGGGTGGCCGGCGGGCAGCGGGTCCGGGTCGGTGACGTCGAGGACCGCGCGGATGCGGTTCTGGCGGAGTACGTCGGTGAGGGCGTCCTGGTCGACGACCGCGCCGCGCGCGGTGTTGATCAACGTGGCGTCCGGCCGCATGGAGGTGAGCAGTTCACGGCTGACGAGCCCGCGGGTGCCGGGCAGTAGCGGGGTGTGGACGCTCACCACGTCGCTGCGGGCGAAGAGTTCGGCGAGCCCGGTCCCTTCGACGCCGAGCGACGCCGCCTCCTCGGTGGACACGTACGGATCGTGCAGCAGCACCCGCAGGTCGTACGGGCGCAGCAGCTCGATCACCCGCCGTCCGATCAGCGAGGCGGACAGGATGCCCACGGTGCGGCGGTAGTTGCCGACGTCGTGGGGGGTGCGCAGCATGTCGGTCCGGGCCCGCGTGACGCGGAACTCCCGTGCGCGTTCCAGCACCCGCTTCCCGGAGAGCAGGATCATGGCGACGGTGTACTCCGCCACCGGAAGCGCGTTGGCGGCGGCGGCCGAGGACACAGCGATCCCGCGTGCCCAGCAGGCGTCGGTGACGAGGCCGCGTACCGAGCCGGCCGTGTGGACCACGGCCCGCAGCGCGGGAGCCGCCGCGAGCACCCGCTCGTCGATCGGCGGGCAGCCCCAGCCGGTGACCAGGATCTCCGCGTCGGCCAGGGCCGCGCGGGCCCGGTCGGTGGTGAAGTCGTCCAGGGCGGGCACCGGCGCGAGATCGCAGACCTCGCCGAGCGCGACGAGAGCCTCCGGCAGGAGCACCGCCGCCGCCGCGTCGGGTTTCATGGCGAGCACGGCACGCGGCCGGCGGGACGTACGGGGGGAAGCGGAACTGTGCATGTCTCTCCTGGTACGAGAGCGGGGACGCCCACGTCATCGC
>NZ_JBHWZJ010000573.1:0-3041 GCF_042728415.1 Streptomyces sp. NPDC060198
GAGCGAGGGGCGGGCCGGGGCCCGGAGCGACCCGCGGGGCTTCCGGCGGGCTCAGGCAACCGCCGGCTCGATGTTGTGGTTGAGACGGAACACGTTGTCCGGGTCGTAACGGCGTTTCACCCCGGCGAGCCGTGCGTAGTTCTCCTCGCCGAACGCCGCCACGACGCGTTCGTGGCCCTCTTGGCCGATGAAGTTGAGGTAGACGGCGTCGTCCGCCCACGGCCTGACTCCGGCGCGGGCCTCGTGCACCCAGCTCCGGGCGCGAGCGTCGTCGGCCGGGTCGTCCCAGATTCCGAAGGGGTGCACGACCCAGGGAGAGGAGCGCCACCGTACGGGCAGGTCGGCCGGGCCGCGCGCGACCGCTCCGCCCAGCGGGAAGAGGATGTGCTGCGACCCGGACGGAACGGGCATGGCACCCGCGGTGGCGCAGAAGGCGGCCACCGCCGCGTCCGGGAACCCGCCCAGGTACTCGGCCGACCAGTAGTTCCGCTGGCCGGGCGGATCGTCGAGCATGCACTGGAGGTCCGCGTACGGGAGTTCGGCGACGACCTCCGCCTCGTGGGGGAGGGCCAGCAGCGGTGCGGCGACCTCCCGCAGGCCGGTCTCCGTCCCCGCCCAGGTGACCAGCACTCCGCAGACCGGCTTGCCGACGAGCTGCGGAGGCACGAAGTCCTCGGGCGGCCCGGTCAGGTAGAGGCAGCCGCCGCCAGCCTCGTCGGGCGCCGTGGCCATCAGGTCGCGGAAGGCGGTGACGGCCTCCGGACCGTCCTCGGGGCGGAAGATGATCAGCGCCATGCTCATGGCGGACAAGTCGTGCAGACGGAGCGTCAGCGAGGTGGCGACGCCGAAGTTCCCGCCACCGCCGCGCAGCGCCCAGAAGAGGTCGGGGTTCTCCTCCTCGCTCGCCCGGACCGTGGTGCCGTCGGCCGTGACCACCTCGGCGGCGAGCAGATTGTCGCAGGCCAGCCCGAACTTCCGCTCCAGCCAACCCGATCCGCCGCCCAGCGTGAACCCGCCGACCCCGGTCGTGGACGCCCGCCCGCCGGTGGTGGCCAGCGCGAACGGCTGGGTGGCCCGGTCCAGATGGCTCATGGTGGCGCCGCCGCCGACCCGGGCGGTGGCCGCCTCGCGGTCGACGCTCACCTCGTGCATGAGGCGCAGATCGACGACGAGTCCGCCTTCGCTCGACGCCATGCCCGCCACACTGTGGCCGCCGCCCCGTACGGCGATCTCCAGCTCTTCGGAGCGGGCGCACTCCAGAGCCGAGGCGACGTCCTCGGCACACGCGCACTGCGCGATGAGGGCGGGACGACGGTCGATCATGCCGTTGAAGACGGCGCGAGCCTCGTCGTAACCCTCGTCCTCGGGGGTGTGGATCGCACCGGAGAATCCATCCCGCAGGTGTGCCAGGGAGCTGTCGAACAGGGTGCGGGGCGTCATGATGCCCCCTTCCGAGGGGCAGAAAACGTACCTTTCCAGGGTAGTCCCGGAGCGGTCGACGGGCCCGGTGGACGGGTCCCGGGATCAGCGCGCGGGGTCGTCCGGGGACAAGTCCGCCGACCGGCTCCCGTGCCGTGCCGGCAGGCCGGTGATTCCCGCGCGGACGAATTCCCGTGCCAGCAGCGCGCGTCGGGCCCGCCAGTCGCCGGACGGGTCCTCGGGGAGGGCGGTCCCGTACCTGCGCCCCCGGATGTCCTCCACGACCGCCACGGGCGCTCCCAGAAAGAGCAGTTCGTCGAGGGCCTCCCCCTTGGTGATCAGCCGGCCGTCGCGCAGGGTCACCGTCGCCCGCGCGAAGGTCAGCATCCCCAGGTCCACCCAGACGTCCCTCAGCCACAGCTCCGCCTTGGCGTCGGCGGTCACCGGGAGCCAGTAGTCCTCCAGCTCGGAACGGACGAAACCGGTCAGCTCCCGGTCGCTCACCGCGGGCAGCAGACCGGCCGGCGGGGGCCCGCTCAGGACCGCGGCCCCCAGGGACAGCTCGCGCCGGCTCACCGGGGAGACGGGACGCTCGAACCACTCGCCATGAGCCCACGTCGGATGCTCCCGCGCCGCGTCGGACTCGGCTCCCCGGGGCACGTAGGTGCAGTGCAGGGTCCGGGCGAGGGGATGACCGGTGGCCAAGCGCCCGTGGACGGCACGCAGGCCCTCCTGCTGTCCGGGGTCGAGTCCCGTGCCGACCAGCGCCACCAGGTCGAGATCGCTTCGGCCCGCCTGGTAGTCCCCGAGAGCCAGCGATCCGTGGGCCCAGAGGGCGACCAGGGGCACCACGCCGCCGATGTCTGCCACGAAGCGGTCGAGCAGAGGCTTCACTTCGGCGGGGAGGTCACTCATGGGCATGGCCGCCATTCTGTCGCTCCGGCACTGTGGGTTCCGCTTCGGCCTGTCCCCCGACATCGCTGCGACCGTCGGCTTCCGCACCCGTCCCGGCAGGTGCCCTCAGGGTCTCGGCCCGACGCTGTGTCCCTTTCCTGCTCACAGGCCCTCTCCTGCTCACAGGCCCTCTCCTGCTCACAGGCCCTTTCCTGCTCACAGGCTCGCGAGGAGGCCGTCGAGCGGGGGCGGTGTCCGGTCCGGTGCGAGAGCCTCGACGAGGAGGCGGCCGTAGCGGATCTTGCGCCCCTTCTTCGTGCCGAGGAAGCGCCGCACCCGCTGATGCCGGGGCCGGCCCCGTTGTGCGGGCTGATGCCGGAAGGACTGCCGGGAGCACCGCGGTCCGTGCCCCCGTGCTCTCCGCCAGATCGCGCGCCGGCCCTTCGGGACCGCCCGTCGCCCAATCGGTGACCGCGTCCTGGAACGCTCCCATGTCCGCCACAGGACGAGTCTGCACGTCCACCGGTGGCCCGGCACGTTTTTTTCGACGGCCTCGGGAGCCGCGAGTACCGACCCCGGTTCTCGGGGCAGCCCCACGAGGCGCCGAACGCCGAGGTCCTGTCCCGGACACGCACTCGGACGACGGCCAACGCGGCCCTCCGCGTGCAGGCCCTTCACGCAGGCCCTGCACGCGGAGGGAGGAACCACTCGCTCACGCGGCACGGACC
>NZ_JBHWZJ010000574.1:0-3040 GCF_042728415.1 Streptomyces sp. NPDC060198
GTCCGCCACCGGCCTTCCCCGGCGGCGGACGGTGTCCGGTTACTCGGCCGCGGGCCCGTGCCGCAGGACGGGAAGCTCCTGGTGGCCGTTGGAGATGAAGGACTTCACGGGGCGCAGGGACGACGAGGGTACGGCGAGGTGGAGTCCGGGGAACCGGGCGAAGAGTGCGGAGAGGGCCGTCGCGCCCTCCATCCTGGCGAGGGGCGCCCCGATGCAGTGGTGGACGCCGTACCCGAAGGCCAGGTGGTCGCGGCGGGTCGCCCGGGTCAGGTCGAACGATCCGGCGTCCGGTCCGTGGAGGCCCTCGTCGCGGCCCGCCCCGGCGACGGCCATCACGAGCGCGTCGCCCTTCGGCACGACCACGTCGCCGAGGTCGAGGTCCTCGACTGCGTACCGGAGCATGAGGTTCGCGGCGGCCGGCTCCCAGCGCAGGGTCTCCTCGATCGCGTCGGCCCACTCGGCCTTGCCGGTGCGGATCAGTTCGAGCTGCTCGGGGTGGGTGAGCAGCGCGTGGACGGCGTGGTCGATCAGGTTGATGGTGGTCTCGTAACCGGCCGACAGGAAGTGGACGAGGGTGTCGAGGAGTTCCTGGTCCTCCAGGGGGTCCGGGGCACCGGAGGCGAGTTGCTCGCGCTGGATGGCGACCAGGGCGCTGGTGAGGTCGTCGCCGGGGGTCTCCCGCTTGACGGCGACGAGTTCGTGGAGGATGCCGTACAGCTCCCCGGCGTGGGCGCGTACCTCCTCGGCCGGGGTCGCGGTGCTGAACAGGGCGTCGAACAGGGTGCAGAGCCGGTCGCGGCTGGCCAGGGTCACGCCGAACAGTTCGCA
This sequence comes from Streptomyces sp. NPDC060198, assembly GCF_042728415.1. Taxonomy (NCBI): domain Bacteria; kingdom Bacillati; phylum Actinomycetota; class Actinomycetes; order Kitasatosporales; family Streptomycetaceae; genus Streptomyces; species Streptomyces sp. NPDC060198. The sequence goes on from NZ_JBHWZJ010000574.1 coordinate 829, forward strand.
GATCAGGCGTGCGGGCAGCGGTCCGGCGTACCGGGCGCGCAGGTCCACCGGTTCGCCCTCGGGCAACGCTTCGATCTCGTCGAGCAGTTCCTCCGCGATCCGGAGGACGACGGGGGCCAGGGCCTTGGTGCGGTGGGCGGTGAAGGCGCCGGAGACGAGCTTGCGCAGCCGGGTGTGGGCGGGGCCGTACGCCGTGAACATGCTGCGTATGGAGACCCACAGGGCCAGTGACCAGTCGGGCCCGACCTCGCCGTCGATCCAGGCGGGCCAGTGCTGGGCGGCGTCCTTGGAGACGGCCGGGGAGGTGAGCAGCCGGGTGATGACGGCCGGGTCGGCGACGGCCCAGGCCGGGACGCCTTCCGGCAGTTCGATCCGGGTGGCCGAGCCGCCCGCGCGGATGCGGGCGGCCTCGCCCTGGATGTCGGTACCGGCCGGGTCGAGCCGGAACGGGCAGCGCGCGGCGGGGCCGGCGGCGGGCTCGGAGAGGGTGGCGGGGGCAGCGACGACGTCGCCGTGGTTCGTGTGCATGGTGTGTCTCTTTCCTGGACGGCTCGTGCCTGTCTGGACATTGGCCGCAGAGACGGTTCTTCGGCAAGCGGAGGAGGGTGTCGTTTTTCCCGCCGTCGCCCCTGAGGCGGTACGGGACGCCCGTACCGCCTCCTCGCCCGGCGGTCAGGCGAGCGGCAGGCCCGGCGCGGGGTGGGCGTCCATCAACTCCTTGACCTCGGCCCTGACCCGGGCGATCACGGTCTCGTCGCCGGTGCGTGCCGCGTCGACCACGGTGTCGATCCAGGCCGCCACCTCCGCCATCGCGGAGGCCGGGATGCCGCGCGTGGTGAGGGCGGGGGTACCGATGCGGATGCCGGACGGGTCGAAGGGCTTACGGGTGTCGTACGGCACGGAGTTGTGATTCACCACGATGCCCGCCCGGTCCAGCGCCTTGGCGGCGGTCTTGCCCGGCACGTCCTTGTTGGTGAGGTCGATCAGGAGGAGGTGGTTGTCGGTGCCGCCGGAGACCAGGTCGAATCCCCGCCCCGCCAGTTCCTCGCCGAGGAGGCGGGCGTTCGCGACGACCTGGTGGGCGTAGCCGGAGAATTCCGGGCGGGCGGCCTCGCCGAGCGCAACCGCGATGGCGGCGGTGGTCTGGTTGTGCGGACCGCCCTGGAGGCCCGGGAAGACCGCCCGGTCGAGGGCGCGCGCGTGCTGGGCCGTGCTGAGCAGCATCGCGCCGCGCGGCCCGCGCAGCGTCTTGTGCGTGGTGGTGGAGACGACGTCCGCGTACGGGGCCGGCGAGGGGTGCGCTCCGCCGGCGACCAGCCCGGCGATGTGGGCGATGTCGGCGACCAGCACGGCCCCGGTCTCGCGGGCGATCTCGGCGAAGCCCGCGAAGTCGATGGTGCGGGGCACGGCCGTACCGCCGCAGAAGATCACCTTGGGGCGTTCGGCGAGGGCCAGGTCACGGACTTCGTCCAGGTCGATCCGCCCGGTGTCACGCCGCACGCCGTAACGCACCCCGCGGAACCAGGTGCCGGTGGCGGAGACGTCCCAGCCGTGGGTGAGGTGGCCGCCCATCGGCAGGCCCATGCCGAGGACGGTGTCGCCGGGGGCGCAGAACGCCAGGTAGACGGCGAGATTGGCGGGGGAACCCGAGTACGGCTGCACGTTGGCGTGCGCCATGCCGAAGACGGCTTTGGCGCGCTCCACGGCCAGTGTCTCGACTTGGTCGATGACCTGCTGGCCCTCGTAGTAGCGGCGGCCGGGATAGCCCTCGGAGTACTTGTTCTGGAGAACGGTGCCGGAAGCCTCCAGCACGGCGGCGGAGACGTAGTTCTCGCTGGGAATCATCCGCAGGGTGTCGGCTTGCAGCCGCTCCTCCGCGTCGATCAGCCCGGCGAGTACGGGATCGGAGGCGGCGAGCGCCGGTCGGGTGGCGGTTTCCAGAGCGGGTGCGGGTGCGGTCACGAGACTCTCCCGGGTCGGCCGCGTCGTGCGGCATGGACCCGGATGCCCAGGCGGACGGCCCTCCGGCGGTGGTCCTCCGGCCAGGCCGGAGCGTGCCGCTTCCTCGTGGTCGGTTCCACGCAACGCCCCAGGGGCGCACGCCAGTCGCGGCACGCACGACGTTACCCGCTCGGGGCGGGCGCCCGCTCGGGAATACGTCGGACGGCGCACGGGTCGAGGCGCGGCGCGAGGGCGCTCCCCCGTCCACGCA
>NZ_JBHWZJ010000575.1:0-3032 GCF_042728415.1 Streptomyces sp. NPDC060198
GGGTCACTTGGTGAAGGTGAACCAGTTGAGATTGAGGAAGTCCGAAGTGCTGCCGGAGAAGACCAGGTAGACGTCGTGGACACCGGTCGCGGAGGCGATGATGTTGGCGGGCACGGTCTGCCAGGTCTGCCAGCCGCCGCTGCTGGCGAAGTTGATCTCCGCGATCTGCGGGCCGGTGGTGCTGTCCAGACGCACCTTGATCGCGCCGCTCACGCCCGCTGCGGCGCCCGACGCGAGCCGGGCCTTGAACTGGAACGGCGAGGTCGAACCGAAGTCCAGGGACGAGTACTTGAGCCAGTCGCCATGGGCGATGTACCCGACGTCCTGACCGCCGCCGGTGTCGGAGCAGGCCTCCGTGGTGGTGCCGCTCTGGGCCGAGAAGGACTCCGCCTGGATGGTGTTGTAGGCGCTCGTGCCGGTGCCCGTACCGCCGCCCGGTGGGGTGCCCGAACCGGCGCCCGCGCCCAGCGAGATGGTCCACGAGGTGGGGTTGCCGTCCTGGATGTGGCCGTCGACGGGCGCGGAGCCGGTGGGGCCGACGTCGTCGTACGGGAAGGCGTAGCCGATGCTCGCGTACTTGTGGACGAGCCGGGCGTAGTGGTTGGTGATGGGGTCCGTGTAGTACTGGGACGGGGACACGCCGTCGGGGTTGTTGTTGCCGCCGGAGACCAGCAGGCTGCTCCGGTTGAGCGCGGCGGACAGCCGGGCCGCGATGGCGCCGCGCGCGTCGCCGCCGGAGTTGTAGAGCGGGCCGGAGGCGCAGCCGAAGATGTCGACGGCGCTGGGTTTGGTGAACGGGACGCCGTTGGTGTTCAGGCCGGAGAAGACGATGGCCCCACCGGAGACGGTTCCGGTGTACGAGCCGATGCTGCCCTGGCCGTTCAGCGTCAGGGGGGTGGTGGCGTAGCGGGCCCACACCCGGTTCAGGTAGTCGTCCCAGTAGTTGCCGAAGTCCACCGGGGAGTGCGAGGGCGCGAGGACGCGCAGTACCCCGCCGGAGGAGTCGTTGATCACCAGCTTGTCCCAGGGGGCGCCGTCGGTGGCGTGCTGGGACTGCAGGCCGGAGGCGATGGAGGCGAGCGCACCGCTGGGCAGCGGGCTGACCGTCTGGTTGCCGGAGCTGCCGGTGCTGGACATGGAGACCGGCAGGCCGACCATGTCGACGTAGGAGATGTTGGCGTAGAGGTTGGCGCTGTTGAAGGTGAACTCGCAGAACGTCCAGTTCGTCGACCAGTTGGGGTCGGCGCTGGTCAGTGCGGGCTGGACCACGCCGGGGACCGTGCCCGGGTTGACGAAGAACTTGAGCTTCTGGCCGATCGAGAACCAGACCCGGCCTCCGATGATGAAGCCGGACAGGTTCACCTTGGTCGCTGCCGAGCCGGAGGCTCCCAGCGGGATGGCGTAGTCGGCGATCGGGGTCACCGCCGACGACGGGTTCGGCAGCCGGTTCAGGGCGCCGTTCGCGGAGACGAAGACCGGCCAACCGCTGCTGTCCGTACCGGAGATGTACGCGTAGACGGTGTTGCTGCCGGAGTTGTTCTGGAGCGAGATCGGGAGCGGGGCGCTCGCGGCCGAGGCCGTGGAGGTGAACGGCGACAGCGGGGAGAGGGCGGCAGCGGCGGCGGTCGCGCCGGTCGCGGTGAGGAAGGAACGTCGAGAGACCACTGACCCTCCGAAAGGGTGTGATGAGCCGTCAGAAACAAGACGGAGGTGGGGGTGTTGCCCTGAGGCGAACGCGACGCTAATGGCCTGTACCAATGAGGGTCAAGGGATGCGCCGAACGAAACGGGACGAGTTTGGGAGCGCTCTCAATCAGGGGCGGTGGCGGCGCCGCTCCCGGGTGGCCCCGGCGCTAGGCTGTGAGCGGACCGGCGGTCTTGCCTACCGGTCCGCCGCCCAGCGTTGAGGAGCGCCCGCCTTGCCCGAGCAGTCCCCAGGCCCCCGGCCCACCCTGGAAGCCGTCGCGGCGCGCGCGGGAGTCTCCAGGGCCACCGCGTCCCGGGTCGTCAACGGGGGCGACGGTGTGCGCCAGCCTCTGGTGGACCGGGTGCGCCAAGCGGTCGAAGAACTCCAGTACATCCCGAACCATGCGGCCCGCACCCTCGTCACCCGGCGGACCGGGGCGGTGGCCGTGGTGATCGCCGAGCCGGAGATACGTATCTTCTCCGACCCGTTCTTCTCCCGCCAGCTCCGGGGCATAGGTAAGGAACTGGCCGAACACGACGCCCAGTTGGTGCTGTTGATCGTGGAAGGGCCGGGAGACTTCGGCCGGATCGAGCGGTACCTCTCGGGCGGTCACGTCGACGGAGCCCTCGCCTTCTCCCTGCACACCGACGACCCCCTGCCGGCGATCACCCGACGGGCCGGTCTGCCGACCGTGTACGGCGGGCGGCCGAGCTGGACCACGCCTCCCGGGGAGCGCACCGCCAGTTACGTGGACGCGGACAACCGGGGCGGGGCGCGGGCGGCCGTGCAGCACCTGCGGGACCTGGGGCGGCAACGGATCGCCTACATCGGTGGACCGGCCGATCAGACCTCGGCCCTGGACCGGTTCGACGGGTACCGGGACATCCAGATCGACGTCGATCCCACACTCGTCGCTCAGGGCGCGTTCACCGTGGAGTCGGGGGCGCGGGCCATGGAAGAGCTGCTGGAGCGGCGGCCCGACCTGGACGCGGTGTTCGCCGCCAACGACCTGATGGCCTCGGGTGCGTTGCGGGTACTGGGCGAACGCGGCATCCCGGTGCCCGGCCAGGTGGCCGTGGTCGGCTTCGACGACATGGCGTCGGTGGCCGAGGCGACCGTACCGCCACTGAGCACCGTCCGGCAGGACGTCGAGGGCCAGGGGCGGCTCATGGCGAGACTGCTGCTGCGCGGCCTTGACCGGGACCGCAAGGGAACAGGGGCGCCCGACTCGGTGATCACCCCGACCACGCTGGTACGACGGGCCTCTTCCTGAGACCCGCCTCCGGCACCCCGTCCCGCGTGATCCGTCGCAGGGGATGAGCAAGGGGGTGCGGCCGGTGTCCACC
>NZ_JBHWZJ010000576.1:0-2978 GCF_042728415.1 Streptomyces sp. NPDC060198
TCCTCGCGGACATCCAGATCAAGGGCCGCAAGCGCAGGGTCGTCGTCTACGGCAGCAAGACCGGCATGTACTACATCCTCGACCGCGCGACCGGTGATCCGGTCCACGGGATGGAGGAGCGCCCGGTGCCGCAGCACGCGGCCCAGAAGACCTCGCCCACCCAGCCGTTCCCCGGCGGTGAGCCGTTCGTCGAGACCGAGCCGCGCATCGACAAGGCCACCCGCCCGGTTCCGTTCTACGCCACCGGCGGACTCTTCGAGGTCCACTGGGACCGGCCGACGATCCTCTACCCGGGGGCGGGCGGCGGCGCGGACTGGTCCTCCCCGTCCTTCAGCCACCGCACGGGGCTGGTCTACGTGGGCTACGGCCTGATCAACTCCGCGTACTCCAACACCCACGGCGGCCGGGTCAACACCGCACGCCCGCTCGGCGAGTACTTCGCCGGCGGTGTCGTGGCGGTCGACCCGCGCACCAACACCGTCTCCTGGCGGCAGGAAGGCGACTGGTCGCTGGCCCACGGCAACGGCGTCCTCTCGACCGCGAGCGGCGTTCTCTTCCAGGGGCGTCCCGACGGGGTTCTCACCGCCCTGGACGACGCGAACGGCGAGGAGCTGTGGACCTGGCAGTGCGGCGCGGGCGTCAACACGAGCCCGATGACGTACGAGGTCGACGGCGAGCAGTACGTCGCGGTGCTGGCCGGCGGAAACGGACTGCCCTACCCGGACATCCCCAAGGGTGACCACCTCTGGGCGTTCAAGATCGGCGGGAAGGTCGGACCGGCCACCGCGCCCGTACCCCCGTCGAAGCGCAACCAGATCCGCACCGCGGCGGTCAGCGGCACCACGGCGGGCAACACCGTCACGCTCGGCCGCGTCTGGGACAACGCCAAGGCCGCGCCCGGCGCCACCGAAAGCCTGGTGGCACAGAACGCCATGGCACCTCAGCACCTCGCCATCCCCCGGGGCACCACGGTCACCTTCACCAACCCCGCCTCCAACAAGACCGCTCACGGCGCGGTCGCCTTCTTCGAGGCCGAGTTCGACACCGGGCTGCTCATGCCCGGCGAGTCGTACACGTACACCTTCGACACCCCGGGTGAGTTCTTCTACAACGACCCGGTCTCCCCGCAGAGCACCGGCAAGATCGTCGTCTCCTAGCTCCACGCCCTTCACCGCGCGCCACCTCTCCGCTCGGGCGCCTCGCAGCCCGCCCGGCCCCGTCCGGCCCGGGAGCGACGCGCGAACCGCGACGGACCCGCGGATCCGAGCCGGCCCCGCCTGTGGGCGGGTCTCCTTTCCTGGCCCCGGGCCGACAGCGCGCGCCGACGCGCCTCGCTGTGGCGGAGCCTCTTTCAACACGCACGACCTTGACGGCCGGCGCCTGCGCTTTCCGGCCCCTGGGCACCCGCTGCGGCGGCGTGCCGTTTCGGCGCACCCTCGACACAGAAGAGGACACACCCATGTCAGGAAGAACGCTCCGGGCGCGAGCTCAGAGCACTCGCACGGCCGTGCTCACCACCCTGGGGCTGATGGTCGCCATGGTGGTCGCGCTCATCGCCACCGGAACCCTCAGCGTCGCCCACGGGCGGATCGGCACCGGCGCGAAGGAACTGGGCGACCCGGACTACGGCGTCTGCCGCGGCCTCGACAGCGACTGCTACCACGACTGGGGCAACTTCGACCCGGCCAAGGGCTACCGCATTCTGCTCTACACCCGCACGGCAGGACCCCGGCACGCCAACCTCGGGCCCGCCCTGGCGGCCGGCCTCAACCCGCCGCTGAGCGACGCCAACGTCGTCCAGAAGGCCATGATCAAGCTGGGCGAGACGGGCGGCTTCCAGGTCGACTACACCGAGGACGTCACGCAACTCGCCTCCCCGAACACCCTGTTCAAGTACAACGCGGTCGTCTTCTTCTCCACCAGCCGGGACGCGCTGGACGACTCCGCGCAGACCTCCCTGCGCCAGTACATCCGGGGCGGCGGCGGCTTCGTCGGCATCCACAACGCCTTCGGCACCGAATACAACTGGCCCTGGTACGAGGGCCTGTTGGGCAACGCCAACTTCTACGACCACGGCGCCGCACAGCCGGGCACCGTGCAGACGGTGGAGCGCAAGGACGTCTCCACCAAGGAACTCCCGGCCCGCTGGAACTTCAGCGACGAGTGGTACAACCTCGTGCCCTCCCCGACCAAGGTGCGAGTTCTTGCCAAGGTGGACGAGAGCACGCTCGCCAAGGGCGTGGCCGGCAACTACAACCACCCCGGCCACGGTGACAACCACCCGGTCGCCTGGTGCCAGTACTACGACGGCGGCCGCTCCTGGGTCACCACCCTGGGCCACGACGCCAAGGAGTTCACCACCGACGGCTCCTTCGCGGGCGCGACCGAGTTCCAGAAGCTGATCGTCGGCGGCATCCAGTCCGCCGCTGGAATGAAGCCCTTCTGCAAGTAGCCCGAGGCGCACCTCCGGGCAGGTCAGCGGCACGGCACACCGCTCCGCCGACCTGCCCGGACCGTGCGGGCGGCAGGGAACGGATCATCTCTGTCCCACCCCTTGCCACTGCCGCACACCATGTCTAGCGTATGGAAAGTCCCACCTGGCGGATCGTTGAAGCCACCCAGTGGTTGCGCGGTGATCTCCGTGGCAATCCGTACCGCTGACAGCGCGGGCCTCCCCGCCCGATGCACGACCCGCGAACAACCGCCCTCATGGCGGCTCGCGGCTCCGCACCAGCCATCTTCACCCCGTCCGGAAGGAACACCGACATGCTCGAGTCCACCACCGACGCCACCACCCAGCCGGCCGACACCACCACGCCCGCGAGCTGGAGCACGCCGGACTTCACGGTCGTCGACACGGCCATGGAAGTCACCGCCTACTCCCTCAACGCCCTCTAGAAGAAGGCCCCGTGCTGCTGCTCACCCTGGGCACAGCGGCGGGTGGAGGCGTTCCCCAGTGGAACTGCGCGTGCCCCGGT
>NZ_JBHWZJ010000577.1:0-2967 GCF_042728415.1 Streptomyces sp. NPDC060198
GACCAGGAAGGTCGCGTCCTGCCGGTCGGTGGCCGGGGACGACGCGGTGAGCGGGTCGATGCGCAACTGGTAGTCGCTGTGGCGGAGATAGCGGGTGGGGTAGTTGAACGAGCGGTAGGAGACGGCCGAGGAGTCACCCAGCCCCGCGGTGGGGTAGAAGGTCGCGTCGGCGGCGAAGGTCGCGCTCTTGTCGTTGGTGTTCAGCACGATCGAGTAGGCGCTGTGCCGGAGGAACTGCCCCGGGTAGTTGACCGACTCGAAGGAGACCCCTGAGCCGTCGGCGAGACCGGGCACGATCTTCCACTGCGAGTCCGCGTACGGGTCGAACGGATAGGCGTCGATCCGTCCCGCGAAGTTGCTGTGCCGTACGTACCGGTCGGGGTGGTTGTAGGACTTCAGCCGGTTCCAGGAGGGCGTCCCCCAGGCGGACTTCATGCCGTTCAGCTCGGCGGTGGTGATCGGTGTGATGCCCGCGTGTTTGGAGTTGAGCGGTTGGGTGTAGGCGCGCTGGTCGACCGGGGTCCAGTTGCCGGCCGCGAGATCACCGGTCTGCCAGGCGTAGAAGACCCCGTTGGGGGTGTACGTGTCGCCCCAGAGGTACCAGGTGCTGCCGGAGAGCGACTTGACCAGCACGGGAGCCTCGGTACCGCCGTGGGCGACGGGCCCGGTGTAGGTGGCGTTGTTGAAGGAACCCGGCGCGAGGGAAGTGGACTTGGCCCCGTAGAGCTCGTTGCCGCGCTTGTAGTAGAGGTAGTTCGTGCCGTTCACGCCGGTCACGACGTTCGCGTCGATGATGCCGAACCCGGGGTCGAAGTAGACCTGGGCGGCGGACAGCGTGACGAAGTCCGTGGTGTAGGTCGCCATGATCACGTCACGGGTGCCGTTGTTCGCGGAGTAGATGATGGCGTACTGCTGGCGCGAGGCGTCCCAGAACGCCTCCGGGGCCCATGCGTGGGTGGCGGCCAGGGAGTGCACCTTCAGGCGGCGGTAGTTGGTGAAGGACCGCAGGTCGGTGGAGTCCCAGGCGTGGATGTACTGGTTGGTCTCGCCCCAGTTCGTGCCGTTGAGATCGGTGGCGAGGATGGTGAAGGTGCCGTCCTGCTTGCGCAGGATGAAGGGATCGCGCAGCCCTTTCGTGCCGGCGGTGGGGGTGACGACCGGGGCGTTCTGGTTGAGCGGGGTCCACTGCAGGCCATCCGGGCTCACCGCCAGGTGCAGCCCGTAGTTGTTGCCGACGCCCTGGTTGGACTCGGTGAAGTACGCCATCGCGTATCCGCCGTAGACCGGTGCGGCCTGGGCGCGGGGGGCGGGCAGCAGCACGAGCGCGGCCATCAGCAGGCCGATCAGCCCGGGCAGGACCCCGAGCGCGCATAAGGGGGAACGTCGCAGGAGGGACATGGTGGCCCTTCGGATCGTGGGGTGAGGGGCGGGGTGACGTGGAGCCGTACTCGCGGCACGGAACCGTGGAGGGGGTACGCCCGCGTATCCGCCGGGCCGAGAGCCGGCGGGGACGGTGGCGCTCCGGACGGCGGCGGGCTCCGGTCGCGTCGCGCCCGAGCGGCACCGCGTCGGCGCTCGGGCGCCGGAACAGGCGTGTGCCATGGAGTGTTAACGCTCACAATGGACATGTCAAGAGCGTGCGCGGTGCGGGGTGGAAGGTGTGTCCGGCGGGAGAGTGCGCAGGTCGGAGTGGGTGCGCCGAAGGCCCGGCGCTCCTCGGGGGTGTCCCGCGAGGAGTGCCGGGTGGAGCGCCGAGTGGAGCCGTGCCGCCGGGCCTGCCGGCGGCGGCCCGGCGATCGCCGGCGGGCCGGGGGGGACGCCGGGCCCGGGTCACTCCTCCGTGACGGAGAAACGCAGCACGGTGCTGGAGCGGTACACCTCGCCGGGCCGGACGAGGGTGCTGGGGTCTTCGGCGCGGTTGGGGGAGTCCGGGAAGTGCTGGGTCTCCAGCGCCACCCCCGCGTGCGGGCCGTAAGGGCGTCCGCTCTTGCCGGTGATCTCGCCGGCGAGGAGGTTCCCGGTGTACACCTGTATCCCCGGTTCGGTGGTGTGCACTTCCAAGCGGCGCCCGGAGACCGGTGCGTGGAGCACGGCAGCACTGCGCGGCCGCGTGGACGGCGCCTTGCCGAGCGCCCAGTTATGGTCGAAACCTCCACCGCCCAGGCGTAGTTGCTCGTCCTCGTCGGCGAACACCGCGGAAAGGAGGCGAGGATGGCGCAGATCGAACGGGGTTCCCTCGACCGACCGGTGCGGGCCGCTCGGGATCAGCGCCGCGTCGACGGGCGTCCAGCGCGGCGCGTGGATCTGGAGTTCGTGCCCGAGTACGTCACCGCTGCCCTCTCCCTCCAGGTTCCAGTAGGCGTGGTTGGTGAGGTTGACGACCGTCGGGGCGTCACTCACCGCGTGGTAGTCGAACGTCAGGGCGTTGTCCCGGTCCAGCGTGCAGGTGAGCCGGACGCTCAGGGTGCCGGGGAAGCCCTGGTCGCCGTCGGGGCTGAGCAGGAAGAGCCGTACGCCCGTGCGGTCGGCGGAGTGGACCGGTTCGGCACGCCACACCCGGCGGTCGAAGCCGTCGGGGCCGCCGTGCAGGGTGTGGCCGGTGTCCTGGGTGTCCAGCTGCCGGACCACCCCGTCCACCACGAGCCGCCCGCCGGCGATCCGGTTGGCGTAACGGCCCACCGTCGCACCGAAGTAGGAAGCCGGTCCGCGTACCGTCGGCGCGTCCGCGCCCGCGAGCACGACGTCGGCGAACCGCCCCCGCCGGTCCGGGAGCAGCAGCGAGTGCAGCCGGGCACCGAGGGTGTGGACCTCCGCACGGGCCTGCCCGGGGAAGCCGAACACCCAGCGGTCGCCCGTACCGGTGCCGGGCAGACGGTTAGGGCGGCCCGTGGGGGCCCGGCGGGCGGGGGGGGGCGGCGGGGGGGGGGGCGGGGTCACGGAGGGGGGGTGGGAGTGGGTGCCGCGCGG
>NZ_JBHWZJ010000578.1:0-2943 GCF_042728415.1 Streptomyces sp. NPDC060198
CGGTCGAACACCGCGGGGGGCACAGGAGTTGTTCGGGTCGTGAGCGAGAGGGCCGGTCAACTCCAGCTGGCGTGGAGGGGCTTGCCCTCCGCGTATCCGGCTGCGCTCTGCACGCCCACGACCGCCTTCTCGGCGAACTCCTCCAGGGAGGCGGCACCGGCGTAGGTGCAGGACGAGCGGACGCCCGCGATGATCGAGTCGATCAGGTCCTCGACACCGGGCCGCGTCGGGTCCAGGAACATCCGCGAGGTGGAGATGCCCTCCTCGAAGAGCGCCTTGCGGGCGCGGTCGTAGGAGGATTCGTCGGATGTGCGGTTCTTCACCGCGCGGGCCGAGGCCATGCCGAACGACTCCTTGTAGTACCGGCCGTCGGCCGACTGCTGGAGGTCACCGGGCGACTCGTACGTACCGGCGAACCAGGAGCCGATCATCACGTTGGACGCACCGGCCGCGAGGGCCATGGCCACGTCGCGCGGGTGGCGGACGCCGCCGTCCGCCCAGACGTGCTTGCCGTACTTCTTCGCCTCGGCGGCGCACTCCAGGACCGCGGAGAACTGCGGCCGTCCCACTCCGGTCATCATCCGCGTGGTGCACATGGCGCCGGGGCCGACACCGACCTTGATGATGTCGGCGCCCGCCTCGACGAGGTCGCGCACACCTTCGGCCGCGACGATGTTCCCCGCGACGATCGGGACGCGCGGGTCGAGGGCGCGGACCGCGCGGACCGCGCTGATCATCGATTCCTGGTGGCCGTGGGCGGTGTCCACCACGAGGGTGTCCACGCCGGCGTCCAGGAGCTGCTTGGCCTTGCCCGCGACGTCTCCGTTGATGCCGACGGCGGCGGCGACGCGCAGCCGGCCCTCGGCGTCGGTGGCGGGGGTGTACAGGGTGGCGCGGAGCGCGGCCTTGCGGGTGAGGATGCCGACCAGCCGGCCTTCCGCGTCGACGGCGGGGGCGAGCTTGCGGTTGGCCGTGTCGAGCCGGTTGAACGCCTCGCGGGGGTCGATGTCCGCGTCCAGCACGACCAGGTCCTTGGACATGACCTCGGAGAGCTGCGTGAAGCGGTCCACACCGGTCAGGTCGTGGTCGGTGACGACACCGACCGGCTTCCCGTCCTCGTCCACCACGACACCCGCGCCGTGCGCGCGCTTGGGCAGCAGAGAGAGGGCGTCCGCGACGGTCTGGCCGGGGGCCAGCACGATCGGGGTGTCGAGGACGAGGTGGCGCGTCTTGACCCAGGAGATGACCTCGGTGACGACCTCGATCGGGATGTCCTGCGGGATGACGACGAGACCGCCGCGACGGGCGACGGTTTCGGCCATCCGCCGTCCGGCGATGGCGGTCATGTTGGCGACCACCAGCGGGATGGTCGTCCCTGTGCCGTCGGGCGCGGAAAGATCCACTCCTTGGCGCGATCCGACCGCCGAACGCCCCGGAACCATGAAGACGTCGTCGTACGTGAGGTCGTACGGGACGGACGGGGTGTCTGAGTAACGGCCGGTGCCAGGTTCGAGAAAACGCATGACACCCATGGTTCCACGGGAATCGCCGCAGGTCGCCCCGGAAAAGGCACAGCGATGGCCGCCATCGCTCGTAGATTCCTACAGGCGCGCACGGCGGCGCACTGCCGGACCGCACCCCGACCGGCGGAACCTACCCCGATCGGGTGGCGCGCACACACCACCTCCAGATAATCGAACACGATTCGAATTCGTGCCGGTCTTCCTTGCTGGACCAGGTGACAAGCAGTCAGGTAGTTTCACCATCCGCAGGTCTTGGGGGTACCCCGGGGCATCGATGGAACGTCCCTGGCCGCCCGTCACGCGAATGACCGGAGAGGACCCGGATCCGCCCGTGGAAAGTGAACTGCCGGACATTTACTGCCCGTTCCCCCAGCGCACGAATCCGCATGTCGGGCACACCCGAGAGCACCTCGACAGCTGGACGCGCAGCACCGGGCTGGTGCACCGCGAGTCCGCGCGCGAGCGGTTCGAACAAGCCGATTTCGCGGCGTTCGTCGGCATGGTCCACCCCACGGCGGATCCCGGTCGGCTGGACCTGGTGGCCGACTGGTTCGTCTGGCTGTTCCTCGTCGACGACCAGCTCGACGACGGCCATCTCGGCCGCGACCCCGAGCGGGTGCGGCACGTCGTCGCCCGGATGCGTGCCGTGGTGGACGGCACCGCCCCGGACGCGGAGCCGGACGAGGACCTGCCCAGAGCCGTCGTGGCCCTGACCGATCTGTGGGAACGCACGATTCCGGACGTGCCCCCGCACTGGCGGACCCGGTTCGCCTTCCACCTGGTGGCGTACCTCACCACCGCCACGACCTGGGAGGCCGGGAACCGCGCGGAAGGCGTCGTCCCGTCCGAGGAGACGTACATCGCCAAGCGGCGTCACACCGGCGCGATACACGTCTGCATGGACCTCATAGAGATCGTCGCCGGGATCGAGGCCCCCGCGTCGATCCACAACGACCCCCGGTTCATCACCGCGCTCGAAGCCTCGTGCAACGTGGTGTGCTGGGCGAACGACGTCTACTCCTACGAGAAGGAGCAGGTCCTCGGCGAGATCCACAACCTCGTCCACCTGGTCCGCCACCACCGCGGGCTCGGCGAGCAGGAGGCGCTGGACCTGGTCGCGGAGCGGATAGCCACGGAAACGGAGCGGTTCCTGACCGCGGAGGACGAACTCCTGGAGCTGTACCCCCAGCTCTCCGGCCTGCTGGTGCCCTATCTGAACGGCATGCGCAGCTGGATGCGCGGCAACCTCGACTGGTCCATGCAGACGCCCCGGTACAACCCCGCCGACGTCAGCCAGTACGAGGAGCCCGGTCAGTACCTGGAGGAAGCGGTGCTCGGCATCGCGGCCGACCGGGCCGGCCGTGCGCGGGGCTGAGAGTCCCGTCCGGTACGGCGAAGAGGCCGGCACCCCGTCGCGGGG
>NZ_JBHWZJ010000579.1:0-2936 GCF_042728415.1 Streptomyces sp. NPDC060198
GCGGCAGCTGCCGCAGGGGGCGTCGGGCTGAAGGCGCGGGGACGGTCAGTCGTGCTGGTAGGCGACGAGCGAGATGGCCACGTAGTGCGCGGTGAACGCGGCGAGGGTCAGCGAGTGGAAGACCTCGTGGAAGCCGAAGAAGCGCGGCGAGGGATTGGGGCGCTTGAGGCCGTAGATCACGCCGCCCGCGCTGTAGAGCAGGCCGCCGACGACGACCAGGACCAGCACGGCGACGCCGCCCGCCCGCATGAAGTCCGGCAGGAAGAAGACCGCCGCCCAGCCCATCGCGATGTAGCAGGGCGTGTACAGCCAGCGCGGGGCGCCGACCCAGAACACCCGGAAGGCGATCCCCGCCAGCGCCGCCGCCCAGACCGCCCACAGCAGGGGCCGCCCGGTGGAATCCGGCAGCAGGAGCAGGGTGAGCGGTGTGTACGTGCCCGCGATGATCAGGAAGATGTTCGCGTGGTCCAGCCGCCGGAGCACCGCCTCGCCGCGCGGACCCCAGGTGCCGCGGTGGTAGACCGCGCTCACGCCGAAGAGCAGGCAGGCGCTGAGGATGTACACCGCGCAGGCGATCCGTCCCTCGGTGCTGTCCGTGAGCGTGATGAGTGCCAGTCCGGCGACCACCACCGCGGGGAACATGCCGGCGTGCAGCCAGCCGCGCATCCGCGGCTTGAGCGGCTCGGCGTCCAGGACGGCGGTATCGGGTGCGGACGCACCGGCAGCAGTCATGTCCGCATGCTACCTACGCCCCCGTAAGTACCGCGTCCGAGTGGTCAGGCTCACTCTCCGGGCACCCGTGGCCCACTCTCCGGGCACCCATGGCTCACTCTCCGGGCGCCCTCGGCCACGCCGCGAAGCTCTTTTCGGGGCGCCGAGGCTCACGCCTCCGAGTGGTCATGCTCACATGTGAGGCCCTCTGGACAGATGGGCGGAAGCGTCGGATGATCAAATGAGTGCGGTCGGCACCGGATGAGCGCCAGGGATGACGCAGTCGAAGCATCCGGGTCGAAGCCCCCACGGGGCATCAACGGCAATCCACCCTCGACAAGGAGCGATCGTGGCGCGCGACAACGCGGCTCCCTCCCCTCTTCCCACCCGGCACCAGGAGCTCGTCTCCTGGGTCGACGAGATCGCGGCCCTCACCCAGCCGGACCGTGTGGTCTGGTGCGACGGCTCAGAAGCCGAGTACGAGCGCCTGTGCGAGGAGCTCGTCGCCAAGGGCACCTTCACGAAGCTGGACGCGACCCTGCGCCCCAACTCCTACTACGCCGCGTCCGATCCGAGCGACGTCGCCCGCGTCGAGGACCGCACCTTCATCTGCTCCGCGAAGGAGTCGGACGCGGGCCCGACCAACCACTGGAAGGACCCCGCCGAGATGCGGGAGATCTTCTCCGGCGAACAGGGCGTCTTCCGGGGCTCGATGCGCGGTCGCACCCTCTACGTCGTGCCCTTCTGCATGGGCCCGGTCGGCTCCCCGCTCTCCGCGATCGGCGTGGAACTCACCGACTCCGCGTACGTCGCCGTCTCCATGCGCACCATGACGCGCATGGGACAGGAGGTCCTCGACGAACTCGGTACCGACGGCTTCTTCGTCAAGGCGGTCCACACCCTCGGCGCCCCGCTCGCGGAGGGGGAGCGGGACGTGCCGTGGCCGTGCAACGCGACCAAGTACATCTCGCACTTCCCCGAGGACCGTGAGATCTGGTCGTACGGCTCCGGCTACGGCGGCAACGCCCTGCTGGGCAAGAAGTGTTACGCGCTGCGCATCGCTTCCGTCATGGCACGCGACGAGGGCTGGCTCGCCGAGCACATGCTGATCCTCAAGCTCACCCCGCCGCGCGGGGAGTCGCGCTACGTCGCCGCCGCGTTCCCGAGCGCCTGCGGCAAGACCAACCTCGCGATGCTGGAGCCGACCGTCTCCGGCTGGAGCGTCGAGACCATCGGTGACGACATCGCCTGGATGCGTTTCGGCGAGGACGGCCGGCTCTACGCGATCAACCCCGAGGCCGGGTTCTTCGGCGTCGCGCCCGGCACCGGCGAGCACACCAACGCCAATGCGATGAAGACGATGTGGGGCAACTCCGTCTTCACCAACGTCGCGCTCACCGACGACGGCGACGTCTGGTGGGAGGGCATGACGGAGGAGCCGCCCGCGCACCTCACCGACTGGAAGGGCAACGACTGGACCCCCGCGTCCGGCGTCCCCGCGGCCCACCCCAACGCCCGCTTCACCGTGCCGGCCGGCCAGTGCCCGATCATCGCCCCCGAGTGGGAGGACCCGAAGGGCGTGCCGATCTCGGCCATTCTCTTCGGAGGCCGTCGCGCCACCGCCGTACCGCTGGTCACGGAGTCCTTCACCTGGCAGCACGGCGTCTTCCTCGGTGCCAACGTCGCCTCCGAGAAGACCGCCGCCGCCGAGGGCAAGGTCGGCGAGCTGCGCCGCGACCCGTTCGCCATGCTGCCGTTCTGCGGCTACAACATGGGCGACTACATGAACCACTGGATCAAGGTGGGCGCGGACAAGCCCGACCAGTCGAAGCTGCCCAAGATCTACTACGTGAACTGGTTCCGCAAGGACGACGCGGGCCGGTTCGTCTGGCCCGGGTTCGGCGAGAACAGCCGGGTGCTCAAGTGGATCGTGGAGCGTCTGGAGGGCACGGCGGAGGGCGTCGAGTCGCCGATCGGCATCCTGCCGGCCAAGGGTTCGCTCGACACCGACGGACTCGAGCTCTCCGAAGCGGAGTTGGACCTCCTCCTCACCGTCGACAAGGAGGTCTGGCGCGAGGAGGCGGCGCTGGTTCCGGAGCACCTCAACACCTTCGGTGACCACACGCCGAAAGAACTGTGGGACGAATACCGGGCGTTGGTCCAGCGCCTGGGGTGAGACCCGGTCCGCCGTGACTCCATGACGGCGTGACAGCGCGACTTTGTGA
>NZ_JBHWZJ010000580.1:0-2933 GCF_042728415.1 Streptomyces sp. NPDC060198
GGACTTGGTCCCGGGGCCCCTCGGCGTGGTTCAGGCACCGCCGGTCAGGCACCGCCGGTCAGCGCCGTCGTTCAGGCACCGCCAGTCAGCACCGTCGTTCGGCCGCCGTCGTTCAGGACAGCCGCTTCACGGCAGCCACGACCCGCTCGTCGGTCGCGGTGAACGCGACCCGCACGAAACGGTCCCCCGCCGGGCCGTAGAACTCGCCGGGCGCCACGAGGATGCCGAGTCCGGCGAGGTACGCCACGGTGTCCCAGCAGGGTTCGTCGCGGGTCACCCAGAGGTACAGGCTCGCCTCGCTGTGCTCCACGCGGAAGCCGTGGCCCTCCAGGGCCGTGCGCAGGGCGGCGCGCCGGTCGGCGTACCGGGCGCGCTGCTCGGCGACGTGGGTGTCGTCGGCGAGCGCCACCACGGTGGCCGCCTGCACCGGGGCGGGGGTCATCATGCCGCCGTGCTTGCGGATCTGGAGCAGTTCGCCGAGTACGGCCGGGTCGCCGGCGATGAACGCGGCCCGGTATCCGGCCAGGTTGGACCGCTTGGAGAGCGAGTGGACGGCGACGAGTCCGTCGAACGAGCCGCCGCTGACGTCCGGGTGGAGCACCGAGACCGGTTCGGTCTCCCAGCCGAGTTCCAGGTAGCACTCGTCGCTGACGACCAGGATGTCGTGGGCGCGGGCCCAGGCGACGATCCGGGTGAGCTCCTCGCCGGACAGGACGCGGCCCGTCGGGTTGGACGGGGAGTTCAGCCAGAGCAGCTTGAGCCCGGCCGGGTCGAGCGTGGTGGGGTCGTCGTAGGCGACGGCGTCCGCGCCGCAGAGCCGCGCGCCGATCTCGTACGTCGGGTAGGCGAGCGCCGGGAAGGCGACCTTGTCGCCGGGGCCGAGGCCCAGCTGGGTCGGCAGCCAGGCCACCAGCTCCTTGGAGCCGACGACCGGCAGGACGTGGTGGTGGGTGACGTCCTTCGCGCCGAGGCGCCGCTCCACCCAGCCGCTGAGGGCGTCGCGCAGTTCCTCGGTACCCCAGACCGTCGGGTAGCCGGGGCTGTCGGCCGCTGCGGCGAGAGCCTGCTGGATCGCCTCGGGCACCGGGTCGACGGGGGTGCCGATGGAGAGGTCCACGATGCCGTCCGGGTGGGCGGCGGCGGTCGCCTTGTGGGGCGCGAGGCTGTCCCAGGGAAATTCCGGGAGGCGGGAGGAGAGTGCTGCGGACACGGAACTCTGCTTTCTCGTACGGGCGGAAACACCACGGTCCCGCACGGTGACGAGCCGTACGGGACCGGGCGGCACATCTGCTGCCGCGTCTGTGCTGGGTGTGGCGCGGCCGCGGCCGTCGCTTACTGGTTCTGGGGCGGCAGTGCGGCCACGAAGGCGTGATCGCGCTCGATGAGCCCCAGCTTGGAAGCGCCACCGGGCGAGCCGAGGTCGTCGAAGAACTCGACGTTCGCCTTGTAGTAATCCTTCCACTCCTCGGGGGTGTCGTCCTCGTAGAAGATGGCCTCGACCGGACAGACCGGCTCACAGGCACCGCAGTCGACACACTCGTCGGGGTGGATGTACAAGGACCGCTGGCCCTCGTAGATGCAGTCGACGGGGCACTCCTCGATGCAGGCCTTGTCCTTTACGTCGACACAAGGCTGCGCGATGACGTAGGTCACGCTGTCGTTCCTCCTCGGTAGGGCGTTGGCTCTCGCGCGGGAGCGCGGCGTCGATGATGCCCTCACCTAGTATCTCCGTAGTTCAGCGGGATCCGAACAGGAGGGGCGGTAGGAGCCGTGGAATTCACCGTCGGCGGACGGCTCGAGGTCCGTATTACCCAGGCTGATGTGGGAAAACGCGTGTCAGTCCGGTGCTGTTGTGAGGACGGCGCCCCGGGTGCCGCGTTCACGGACACGGTCGGTGTTCTCACATCCTGGGACACGGGCGTGCTCCGGATCACACCGAAGAGCGGGCGCAGCGTCCACATCGCGGAATCCACGCTCGTCGCCGGCAAGGTCGTCCCTCCCGCCCCGGCGCGCCGCTCCGGCCCCGCGGCCACCTTCACGGAGCTCACCCGGGCGACGGCGCGCGCCTGGCAACCGGTGGAGAGCGAGGCGCTGGGCGACTGGCGGCTGCGCGCCGCGGGAGGCTTCACCCGTCGCGCCAACTCGGTCCTGCCGCTGGGTGATCCCGGGATGCCGGTCGCGGACGCGCTGGCGCACGCCGCCCGGTGGTACGCGGACCGGGGCCTGCCCGCCTACGTCCAGGCCGGAACCGGGGCCGCCGACAGCCAGGAGGCGCTCTGCGCCGAGCTGGAGGAGAACGGCTGGCGGCGCGAGGTGTCCGCCGGGGTACGGATCGCCGCGCTGGCTCCCCTCGGTGACCAGGACTCGGACGTCTCCCGGGTCCTCCTCCACCGGACTCCCGACGCCCCGTGGATGCGGCGCTACCACCGCGCCGGAGCGGACTCGGCTCCCATGCTCCGGGTGCTGTCCCAGGGCCCGTCGGTCTGGTTCGCGACGGTGCCGGGCGACGACCCGGCCGGTGTGCCCGCCGCGATCGGCCGGTGCGTGGTGGACGGCCGGTGGGCCGGATTCGGGGCGATAGAGGTGAACCCGGACTACCGGCGCCGGGGTCTGGCCACCACGGTGATGACCGCGCTGGCCCGCACCGCCCTGGAGGAGGGGGCCTCGGCGGCCTGGCTCCAGGTGGAGGACGACAACACCGGGGCGCTCGCCCTGTACGACCGGATGGGCTTCGTGACCCACCACCGGTACCACCACTTCCGTTCCGCCTAGGGCGTGTGTCGAACGTGGCGCCGTCCGCCCGGAGGGCGGGTCCGGCGGCGTCCGGTGCGTGCGATCGCACGGCGGAGGGTCGCCCCGATACTGGATGTATCGGTCGTCCCGATACTGGATGTATCGGGGTGATCCCGACAACGCGGCGAGCGTGCGTGCCG
>NZ_JBHWZJ010000581.1:0-2922 GCF_042728415.1 Streptomyces sp. NPDC060198
GACGTCGCGTCACCGGGGCCGCCCGCAGACCGGCAGTCGGGTCAAGAATCCGTCCCGTCACACACGTCGGGCCGAATTCTTCACCAGCGGTACCAGCGTCCCTTCCGGCCGCTGGAGGCCGGGCGCACAACAAAGCCCAGCACCCACACCACCAGTACGATCACAGCGATCCACCACAGTACATTCAGAGCGAATCCGGCACCGAAGAGAATAAGCGCGAGAAGCAGAACAAGAAGAAGCGGGACCATGATTATCAACCTCCGACCACTCATGTGCCCGCACGTGTGGATGACACACCTCCTTCGTTCGGCGAGCTCTCCACGGGGCACCGCCCCGTCCCCCCGGCACTGCCGTGACCAGGTGTGATTCCCTCCGCAGCGATCGAGCACACCGCGCCCCCCGAGAGGCTTCACCCGCCCCGCACATTTCCGCGCACTCTCCGCAATCGATCAACAGTGGTGGTCCATGAACCCTTTCCGTCTGGGTACACGAAGGAGGACCACGGAATTCTCTTGACGGGGTAATTCACATGCACCATCAGGTTCTGACCAATGATTCCTCTTCCAACGGACCGGCTGACGCACGGGTCGAATTCGTCTGCCGTCCGCAGCGCGCCGCCGAAGCCCGGGACGCGATCGCCGCCTTTCTCGAACGGCTCGATCCACCGCCTCGCTCCGACACGGTCCAGAACCTGCTCCTGCTCGTGTCGGAGCTGGTGACCAACGCGATCCGCCATGCCGGGGGCGTGTCCTCGCTCCGGTTCGCCGCAGATCGCCGGGCCCTGCAGATCCGGGTCTCCGACCGCAGCTCCGCCCACCCCCAGGACCGCACACCCGACCTCACGGGCCGTTCCGGCGGCTTCGGCTGGCCCATGATCCGGCGCCTCGCGCACGACGTGCAGGTGCGGAGCCGGGAGGGCGGCGGAAAGGTCGTCGTGGCGACGGTCGGCCGCTGAGACCCGGGTGCCCGGCCCCGGGGCCTGGGCGGCCCCGGAAGTCACGCCCCGGCAGCCCGGCGGGCGAGTGGGCCGGAAGGCGCGTACGCCTCCTCGCCCCATGCCAGTCAGCACCGCGCACCCGCCTGCCGGAACGTCGGCGCTCCGGTACGGCGGCCCGGTGCCGCTCGTCCACGACCGGGCCCGGCGGTCCGGAGAACTGCCGGGCCGCGTGACCGGACCGGACGAGGCACCACGTGCGGCGGCGCGGTGAACCGCTGGAAGAAGCCGACCGGGGGCACCACCCGGTACGGCGGAACGGGCTCGCGCGCATCCCGCAGAGGCCCGAACCGCGCGCACCCCATTTCCCGGTGCTTCTCCACCGTTGCCACCCGAGGTCATACTTCGACCATGAACCACCTGCCGAGCGACGGCATCGGGAAGATCACCCGCCCGTACGTCGCCCACCTCCGTGCCACCGTGGAGCCGAACCGTGCCTGACGCCCTGGTGGCCTTCCTCCGCGCCCGTCTGGCCGAGCGCGAGGCGACGGCGCTCGCGGCGAGCGGCGCAGGCCCGGCCCCGTCGTGGCAGGCTCTGGGCACAGGCGTGTACTCCCTGACGGACTCCCTCGCGGACGACGCCCCGCCCCTCGCCACGACCGGCCCCGAAATCGGCGGGTCCGACGAGGACGCCGCACGCGCCGAGCACATCGCGCTGCACGACCCGGCGCACACACTGCGGGAGGTCGCGGCGGTGCGAGGGCTGCTGGACCGGTGCGAGGGGGCCCATACCGACGGAACTCCCCCGGCCGCGGCGGGACGCTCCTCGACCGGCGGGGAACACGCGGGAACCGACATCGCCGCACGTCACCTCGCACTGCAGTACGCCGACCACCCGGACTACCTCGCCGAGTGGCGTCCGTAGCGCACCCCGGCCCGGGGCCGCAGCACCCGGAATCCATCGGATTCGGCAACTCGACATCTGCGAAACCCTGTTGGTCACCGGTACTCTCCGGAAGCGATCGGCTTCCCCGGTCCTTCCGCGGGTGGCCTTCCGACGTCCGCCGATGCCCACCCCATCGGAGAGCTCCCGTGTCCGAGTCCTTGCGAGGCCTCGCTCCCGAGCGTGCCGCGCGCATCGCCTCCCTGGTCGGGTGGTGCCGACCGCTGTGGGACCGGGGCAGGGGCACGGAGGCCGTCCAGCGGTCGCTGCGGGACCGCGGCGCGAGCGTCATCGACTCCGTCCTCGTCACTCGCGAACTGCTGGGCGCCAGGCCGGATTCACTGGCGGAGGCGAAAGGGATCGTACTGTCCAGCAGCGCCCGGATCGCCGAACTGCGCTACCACCAGAAGTTCATGGGAGGGATCGAGCGGGCTCAGGGCCTCGGTGACGCCATCCTCGGGATGAACCCGCCCCACGACGGAGCCGTCCGGCTCGTCGCCGTCGACGGTGCGGGCGGTTCGGGGAAGACCACCCTGGCCGCCGCGGTGGCCGAGTACGTCGGCGACTGCGCCGTCGTACACGGCGACGACTTCTACCGGCCCATGCCCGACCATGAGCGCGACGGCCTCGACGCCGAACAGGGCTACCACCGCTACGTCGACCGGCAGCGCCTCCGGCTGGAGGTCCTGGAGCCCTTGCGGTCCCGGCAATCCGCCCGCTACCGGGCCTACGACTGGGCCACCGGACAGCTCGGAAGCCTTCAGGAGATCGTTTCGACGAGTGTGGTGATCGTCGAAGGTGTCTACTCGGCCCGCCCTGAGCTCTCCGCCTTCTACGACCTCACCGTCTAGTCGACACTCCGCGCGAGACCTGTCTGCGGCGGGTACGGGAACGCGGGCAGGACCCGGAGGAGTGGATCGAACGTCGACGGGCCGCCGAGGATTTCGACGTCGAGACCACGCACCCGCGAACGAGGGCTGGAATCGTCGTCAGCGGCGACTGAGCGGCAAGGCACCCACGGACGAGGGGAGGCGGCTGCGCGTGG
>NZ_JBHWZJ010000582.1:0-2921 GCF_042728415.1 Streptomyces sp. NPDC060198
CATCCGCCGCATCTGCGCGAGCGGGACTTCGATCACCGGAGCCGCTTCCTGACCGGTCGCGAAGGTGAGACGGACCGTGTCACCGATTCGTGTCGCGACCCTGCCCGACTCGGGGTGGGCGCTTCGGAAGGTGCCGTCGCCGTCGATGACCTGCTCCCACTCACGCCGGTCCTCCAGCCCGTCGCAGCAGCCGGGCTCGAAGGCGACGCCGGTGGAGGTGTCCATGACGCGCAGACCGCCCGGCACCAGGAGGGTGTCGAGATGCAGTAGCCCGTGCAGGAAGCCGGCGAGAGGATCGGCCGGCCGGGGCGGCAGGTCGTTCGCCTCGGGGTCGGCGTCGTTGGAGGCGGCGATACGCAGGAGCGCCGCACCGACTTCGTCCGGGGAGAGCCCACCGCCGAGCGCCATGAAGCCGAACCGTTCGGTCTCCGCCACGGGCCACAGGTCGAAGCCTTCGAGGGGGTCCATCTCCAGAACGGGCTGCATCATGATCACCCGCCTCAGTCTTCCTGAGGCACCGGACCTTCCGCCAGCCCTTTACGCCCGGGCCGGGTGCGAGCGACCGCCCGGGATCACTTCGGGGCCCCAGCCGCCTCCGTGCCCTTCGCCCGGCCGAGGGTGCGGTCGAGGACGGTCATCAGGAGATAGACGACCCCGGCACCGAGCATCACCCAGGCCAGCTGGTGCATGCCGCCGGTGTCGGCACGTTCGCCGAAGGACGTAGCGGTCGCGGAAGAGGCGACCATCGAACCGATGTAGGAGAAGGTGCGCAGCAGACCGGCCGAGGAGGCGGTGCGCTCGGGATCGGCCTGGAAGTAGACGGAGTTCTGCAGGGCAAGGTTGTTGAGCCCCTGCGGAACGCCGAAGATCAGGGCCACGAGGAGCAGCAGCCACAAGGGGCTGGTCCCGGAGAGCGTGAGGATCACCAGACAGGCGACGATCTGGCCGGCCGCACCGACCAGCAACTTGCCGCGCACGCCCTTGCGCCGCCCGGTGAGGACGGAGACACAGATCGCCATCAGGAACATGGGGATCTGCACCAGCCCGGCGTGGAAGGGCGACAGCCCGTAGCCTTCCTCGGTCCACTGGCTGAAGCCGTAGAGGAAGGAGTACGCGACGACGTACGCGACGAGCGCGCGCCCGTAGGTGGTGAGCAGGGGCGTGTTGCCGCCGAGTACCCGCAGGTCGATGAAAGGGGTGGCGGTACGCGACTCCCGTACGGCGAAGGCGGCTCCGGCGAGGACGAAGAGCAGCAGCAGGTACCAGTCGCGCAGGTGCAGGTTCATCAGGAAGAGCAGCAGCGAGGTGAGTGTCGCCGCGAACAGCCCCATGCCGGGCAGGTCGATTCGGGCGGCCACGCTCCCCGTGGCCGCGGCCCTGTCCGTGGCGCCCTGCTTGGGCAGCCGCCACACTCCCAGCAGAACGGCCGCGACGGCCAGCGGGATGTTCAACGCGAAGGTCGCGCGCCAGCCGCCCACCCCGATCAGCAGCCCGCCGAGCAGCGGCCCGATGACGGCGACGGTCTGGTTGGCGACCGCGAGCGCGGTCAGTATCCCGCCGGGGTTGTCCTGTCCGGTGCGTTTGCCCTCGCTGCGCAGCAGGGCCATGGCGGCGGGGTATCCGGCGCAGGTACCGAATCCGAGCAGGACCCGGGAAGCGATCAGTACGCCCAGGTTCGGCGCCAGAGTGCCGACGATGCCGGCGACTCCGACCAGGCTCGTGCTGAAGAGGAAGAGCCGGCGCGGCCCGAAGATGTCGATGAGCCGGCCCACGACCGGCTGCCCGAGTGCGGTGGCCAGGTAGAGGGCGGAGACCAGCCATGCCGTCTGCGAGGCCGGAGCGCCCAGGGCCCTGGCGATGGGCACGAGCGCGACGGAGATGATCGTCGAGTTGATCGGATTCAGGACGGAGCCGAGCATCATCGGCGGCAGCAGCCGCCGGTCGAACGCCGGCTTGTCCGTCCCGGGTATGGGGTCCGTCTTCGCTTCAGTCATGGGTCAGCCGCTCGAGTACGGCCAGAGCGGCGATCACTGCCTGGCGTTCCTCTTCCGTGCATCTGTCCTGAAGCCGTTCGGCGAGCCACTCCGTGCGGACCTTCCGGCCCTCCTCCAGCCGTCGCCGGCCATCCACGGTGAGCTCGATCAGCTGGCGCCGCCCGTCCGCCGGGTCGGGTCGCCGCGCCACGAGGCCTCGCGCGGCGAGGCCCACGACCGTCGCCGTCATCGACTGGTGGCGCACGCCTTCGGCCGAGGCGAGTTCACTCGCGGTGATGCCTCCCTCACCGGACAGCCGGGCCAGGACCGAGGTCTGGCCGAGGGTGAGGTCGTCGACCGCGGAGGCGTTCAGGATGCGGCGCCTCAGCCTGCTGACGGTCGCGCGGATCGCGAGCGACGCCTGGACCGCCGAGGGCGACGGGTGCGGGTTGTCGCTCATGTTCCCACGCTAGCTTCCACACCCCAAACTGTACAGCTCAGACTGTGGAAACCGGCGATATCCTGCACGGAGGGAGGCTCCAGAACCACTCTGCGGCGACAACCAGCCACGCAGCACGGGGAGGCCGCGGCGGACCGGACGGTCCGCGCGGACCATCAAGAAGCCCGTGCGCCTCAACCCAGGCTCCGCGTCGCCGGCTCCGAGCGGCCGGTCGAGCGGCAGCGCGTCCTGTGGCTGGACCGCACCACCGGCTGTACGAACGTGGTGAACCGGGACCGTCCGGCAGGATCCTGCTGATCCGCACCACCTGAAACCGCACGACGGCCGAACAGGAGAGATCCTGTGCGGCTGTTCCGCTCAGGCGTCGGCGAGGACCCGCGCCGCCGGGGCGAACTGGACGCCGAGCAGTGACTCCACCGGCGCGTACACCTCGGGCATGAACATCGTCGTGGAGAGGAGCAGGTTTGCGGCCGGGGCCACCAGGACGC
>NZ_JBHWZJ010000583.1:0-2891 GCF_042728415.1 Streptomyces sp. NPDC060198
TTTTTGGTTGTGGTGGGTTGTTTTTTTTTTAAACCCGCCGGGCTAGTTCCCCCGGGGCCCCCCCGGGGCCGGCCACGACCGGGGCGGGCCCCCCCTCAACCGGAGGGGGCGCACGCAGGGCAGGCGGTGGTGGTGCGTCAGTACCGGTACTGCTCGTTCTGGCCGGTGTCGTTGCCGTAGCCGCCGTTGCCGTATCCCTCGTCACCGGCCGGATAGCCGCTGCCGTACGGAGCGGGCGTGCCCTGCGGGTACTGCTCGCCCTCCCGCTGCTGCGGCACCCAGACACCGCCCGGCGGGGTGTCCGCGCCGTACTGCGGGGCGCTGTACGGCTCGGTGAACTGCTGCTGGTTCGCGTAGCCGTCGTAGCCGCCGCCCGACCCCGCGTCATAGCCGTTGCCATTGCCGTAGGCGTCGTAGGACGCGTACGGCGGAGCAGCCGTGCCGCCGGTACCGATGTACGGGTCGGAGTACGCCGCATAGCTGTGCTGGTCGGTGCCGTAGGCGTAGCCGCCGTTGTACGAGGAGTTCTCCGCGGGCTCTCCGTAGCCGCCGTACGTGTCATGGGCGGCGTACTGGGGCTGCGCGCCGGCCGGTTGCTGCTCCTGCTCCTGGTACCCCTGGCCGCCGCCCGGCTGCGCGTACGGGCTCGGGCTGTACACGCCGTACTGACCGGTCTCCTCCGGCATCGGCTGCGGCTCGTACACGGCGGCCGGGTCGTCCTCGGCGGGTGCGGCCGGTTCCTCGTACTCCAGCCCGGAGACTTCGAGGACGGGCTCCTCCTTCGCGGAGGGCTGCCGGCCGCGGCGGCGGCGGCTGGCACCGGGGCTGCCCCCTATGGCCCAGCCGGTGGAGAAGCCCCGCCGGAAGGAGAGCGTCACATAGGTCTGACCGACCGCGAAGGCGATCGCGCCGAGCGCGATGACCAGCACCGAAGGAATCAGGACGCCGAGCACCACGCAGAGGAACCCGGAGAAGGCGAGGAGCCTCCAGCGCAGCCGTGCCTTGTACTGCAGAAGCACCTCACCCAGCAGCCACAACGCCACCACGCCGAAAGCGATGTAGAGGACCGTCCAGCCCACGCCCGCCCCCTTCTACGGCCGCCGCCGCCGGATCGGTGACGGGTACGGCCGGTCACGACTGCTTGTGCAGTCCGAGATTCTCGTAGATTTCGAGCGTTGCCGTCGAGTTGTTGAGCGTGATGAAGTGCAGTCCGGGCACACCTTCGGACAGCAGCTTCGCGCAGAACTCCGTTGCGAACTCGATGCCAATGGAGCGTACAGCCGCGGGATCGTCCTTGACCGCGTGGATGCGCTCTTCCAGGGCCTTGGGCACGGCCGCGTTGCTCAGCTGGGGAAATCTCTCGAGCTGCTTCACGCTGGTGACCGGCATGATCTCGGGAATGATCGGCGTGTCGCAACCCGCGGCGACCACACGCTCACGCATCCGGAGGTAGTCGCCGGGTTCGAAGAACATCTGGGTGATCGCGTAGTCGGCGCCCGCCCGGCACTTGTCCACGAAGTGGCGGGTGTCGGTCTCCCAGTCGGACGACCTCGGGTGCATTTCGGGAAACGCGGCGACACCCACGCAGAAATCGCCGGACTCCTTGATGAGCCGCACCAGATCGGCGGCGTACCGCACACCCTCCGGGTGCTCGACCCACTCGCCCATCGGGTCGCCCGGCGGGTCTCCGCGCACGGCGAGGATGTTCCTGATCCCCGCGTCGGCGTACTGCCCGATCATGTTGCGCAGTTCCGCGACGGAGTGGTTGACCGCGGTGAGGTGCGCGACGGGGGTGAGCGTGCTGTCGGCGGCGATCTGCTGCGTCGCCCGGACCGTGCCGGACCGGGTGGATCCACCGGCTCCGTACGTCACGGAGACGAAGCTGGGACTCACGGCCTCGACCCGGCGCAGCGCGTTCCAGAGGTTCCGCTCGCCCTTCTCGGTCTTGGGCGCCCAGAACTCGAAGGAGTACGACGTGCCGGACGCGAGCAGGTCGCGCACGGTGCGCGCGCGGTCCGTCCGGGTGGAGGAAGTACCAAGGGCCATACCGCGAGATTAACCAGGGTGCGGCCGTCCCCCAACCAGAGAAGGACATTTGTCCGTATTGCAGTGGATGCTGTCCACGCCTCGGACAG
Source organism: Streptomyces sp. NPDC060198 (assembly GCF_042728415.1). NCBI lineage: Bacteria > Bacillati > Actinomycetota > Actinomycetes > Kitasatosporales > Streptomycetaceae > Streptomyces > Streptomyces sp. NPDC060198. The sequence goes on from NZ_JBHWZJ010000583.1 coordinate 2,136, forward strand.
TATCCCGGCACCCGCCGCGGGACCGCGGACGGGAGGCAGGCGGGCGGGAGGCGGGCTCAGCGTTCGCGGATCCGCTTCGCCAGGCGGGCCGCGGCTTCGGCCGGGTCGTCGGCCTCGGTGATCGCCCGGACCACCACGACGCGGCGGGCGCCGGCGTCCAGCACTTCGTCGAGATTGCCCGCGTCGATACCGCCGATGGCGAACCACGGACGGGGCTGGTCGAGGGAGGCGGCGTACCGCACGAGGCCGAGACCGGGGGCGTGCCGGCCGGGCTTGGTCGGGGTGGGCCAGCAGGGGCCGGTGCAGAAGTAGTCGACGCCGGGCTGTGCGACGGCCGCGTCCACTTCGGCCTCGGCGTGCGTGGAGCGGCCGATCAGCGGGGCCGCGCCGATGATCGCGCGGGCGGCGGGGACCGGCAGGTCGCCCTGCCCGAGGTGGAGCACGTCGGCGCCGACGGCGTGGGCGATGTCGGCGCGGTCGTTGACGGCGAGGAGCTTGCCGTGGCGTGCGCAGGCGTCCGCGAACACCTGGAGGTGCTCCACCTCCTCGGCGGCCTCCATGCCCTTGTCGCGCAGCTGGACGACGTCCACTCCCGAGGCGAGGACGGCGTCGAGGAATTCGGGGAGGTCGCCCTGGCGCCTGCGGGCGTCGGTGCACAGGTAGAGGCGGGCGTCGGCGAGCAGGTGGCGCGGCATGGTCATGAAGGTTTTCCCCCCGTGGGTCACCGCGGTCGCGGGCCGTGGGGAGCACGGCCCG
>NZ_JBHWZJ010000584.1:0-2879 GCF_042728415.1 Streptomyces sp. NPDC060198
GTTCAGCCGGGCTCCCTCCATCGCCCATGCGCGGGCCTCGGCCACCCCCTGGAGCGACAGCGCGAGACGTGTCGCCTCCGCGTCCCACCTGCCCGCCTCGTCGAGACCGTTCGCCTCGCGCAGACCGCGCGCCATGGTGCCGAGCAGGTCCGAGGTGTCCCGGGCGAAACGGCCCAGCCGGTCGCGGACGCTGCGCAGGTGGACCGGTGGCAGAACCAGCGCGTTGACCGTGATGCCCACCGCCGCCCCGATCAGGGTCTCCAGCAGCCGGTGTCCCACCGTGAAGGCACTGGACGAGCCGGCGGTGATCACGAACAGCGCCGTGGTGGCCCCGACGAGGCCCTGGTTCCCGAACCTGCGGTAGGTCCCGAGCAGGGTCATGAACGGGACGGTGAGCAACATCGCGGCCATGGTCTGATCCCGGGTGATCACCATGGCCGCCGAAGCCCACACCGTGCCGACGGCGATGACCGCGCACTGCTGGAGGCCCATGCGCAGGGACTGGTACACCGTGCCGCCGACCAGGGCGACGGCCGTCCAGGGGGCCAGCAGGGCCATCGGGGCGTGGAGCCACCACCCTGTCAGCGCCCACGCGACGATGGCAGCGGCGGCTGCCTTGAGCGACTGGACGAGTGTGTCCCGCTCAGGACCGGCTTCCTCGAACGCGTTGTGCGCTGACCTGTGTACCGCCTCCCACTCCCGCCCCGCCCATCGCGCCGCGGCCGACCACCGTACGTTCCCCACCGACCCGCACACTCCTTCCCGGGTGCCCGCTCCTGTTCGGCGGCACTCGTTCTCTCGTGCCCCCGGGGCGAAGGGGAAACCGCCACTACCCGCGCGACTCCACCGGGGCGCCGTGGCAACGGCCCCGGACACACCAGCCGCGAAGGCGCGTACGGCGTCAGGCGGGGCGCATCTCGAACCAGTCGAAGGCCACGCTGCCCCGGGTCGCGTACATTCCGATGACCCGGCCGGTGAATCCGCCGGCGACCTCGGTCGTGAGGTAGCGGCCGTCCAGTTCGGCGAGGATCTCGAAGTCCCCCACCTCGGTCTCGTATCCGAGCCGCAGGGTGTCGGGGGCGCCGATACGGAGGCCGGCGGCAGCCTGCGGACCGGCCGCGCGGTCGGTGAGGGTGGGCGGCAGGGCGTCGGCGGTGGTCACCTCGATGCGCAGTGTCAACGGACCTGCGGGTACGGCTCGTTCGGCGACGGCCTGGCGCAGCGGACCGATCCGGGCGACCGCCCGCACGACGTCGCCCTCCCTCTCCACCTGGTAGTGGTGTGCCTCGTCGAGCCGTACGGCGAGTCCTCCGCGGCCACCCTCGGCGACGTCGGTCCGGGTGCGGGCGCAGCACTCCGGATCGCGTTGGCGCTGCCCGAGGAACACGGCGCCGGGCCGGTCCAGGCCCTCCGCGCGGGAGTTCAGGACGACGTGCCCGGGCCTCGCTCCGAGGTCGACGGTCTCCGGGTCCTGGCGGCGCAGGGTGATCCAGCGGGGGGCGAGGCCAGGGACGTCGAAGTCGTCGCGGTGCGGCTCCCCGGGCCACGGATGCGGGGTCAACTCCGGCCCTTCGAAGCGGAGTTCGACGGGGCCCGGCAGTGGCCACCCGTCCTCCCAGCGCACCGGCGCCAGGAAGGTCTCCCGCCCCATGCCGTGGAAGCCGGGAGTGTCGCCCCGGGGGCGGGTGCCGAGCAGGACCATCCACCAACTGCCGTCGTGGGCCTGCACGAGGTCGCCGTGGCCGGTGTTCTGCACCGGGTGGTCGGTACTGCGGTGCGAGAGCACGGGGTTGTCGGGGTGCGGCTCGAACGGACCCGGCAGCGTGCGGGACCGGGCCACCGAGAGGGCGTGCCCGCGTTCCGTACCGCCCTCCGAGAGCAGCAGGTACCACCAGTCGCCGATCCGGTACAGGTGCGGTCCTTCGGGGTACTGCAGTCCGGTGCCCGACCACATCTCCACGGGCTCGCCGAGCAGTTCACCCGACTTCGGGTCGATGCGCACGCCCTTGATGCCCCCGTGCGAGAAGAGGCACCAGCAGTCGCCCCGCTCGTCCCAGGCCAGGTCGGGGTCGATGCCGGGGATCGCGACGTGGACGGGGTCCGACCATGGTCCGGCCGGGTCGTCGGCGGTGACCAGCACGGTGCCGGCGCCGCCGACCACGGTCGTGATCATCCAGAACCATCCGTCGTGGTGGCGCAGGGTGGGCGCGTACACGCCGGACGAGGAGGGTGCCGTGCCGGAGAGTTCGAGTTGTGCGGGGCGGTCCAGGGCGTGTCCGATCAGCCGCCAGTGCGTCAGGTCGCGGCTGTGCCACAGTGGGACCCCCGGTACGTACTCGAAGCTGGACGTGGCCAGGTAGTAGTCCTCGCCCGCGCGGCAGATGCTCGGGTCCGGGCTGAAGCCGGGTATGACGGGGTTGTCGAAGTACGCCATGTCCATCCTCGGGGTCGGGCCGTGGTGCGCGTCCTGTCCAGGTCGCGGGCGTGCGGACGCGCGCGTGTCGCCTCGCATGGTGCCTCAGCCCGCCGCCCGGCCGGCGGCCGGGCCCCGCCTGTCCGGCCTGTCCGGGCAGGGGGCGAGGGGCGGGCATGCGCTCACGTCGGAGCCACCTCTCCGCCAGGTGTTTTGGACTCGGGCCGATCCGGGCTATAGTTGATCTTGAAGGCACGGACCGCTCCGCCGGTACGGTGCCCGCGCGTTGGTCGTCCAAGGAAAGACGCCCCGCTTCCCGCGGGGAAATGCAGGTGCAAGGCCTGCCCAGCGCTCCACACGCCCCGTTCCTGGTCATCAGGAACGGGGCTTTTTTTTCCTGGCCCTCGGGAGTTCTGGAGTACGGGGCCGGGTGGCAAACGCCCACCGGCGACCCGCACGCCTCTAC
>NZ_JBHWZJ010000585.1:0-2863 GCF_042728415.1 Streptomyces sp. NPDC060198
CTTCTTGGCAGGGGCCTTCTTCGCTGCCGCCTTCTTGGCAGGCGCCTTCTTCGCGGCACCCCGTGAGCGGGGGCGCGGGGCGGGCTCCTCCTCGGGCTCTTCGTCCTCCTCCGGCTCCTCTTCCTCGGGCTCCTCTTCCTCGGGCTCTTCGTCCTCGGGCTCTTCGTCTTCCTCGGGTTCCTCCTCCTCCGGCTCCTCTTCCCCGGGCTCCTCCTCTTCGTCTTCGGGCGCCTCGTCGTAGTCGTCCTCCCCCTCGTCCTCCTCGTCTTCGTCCTGCTCCTCGTCCGCGTCCTCGGAGTCCTCCTCCCAGGGCCCCTCGTCCTCCTCCTCGCCTTCCTCCTCGTACTCCTCGTCCTCGTCCCCGCCTTCGATCTCCTCGGCCGGGCGGCCTCGTTCGCCGAGGCGGGCCGTGCGCTCGCCGATCGCCTCGGCCAGCGAGACCATCCCGCGGTTGGCGGCAGCCGAGACCGCCTCGCGGCCCGCTTCGAGCACCTCGCCCCGCAACTGCTCCTGCAGCTCGGCGATCTGCGGCACGTCGCTCAGCCGCCGCATTCCCTCTGCCGCGAGTTGCTTCGGTTCGAGGCCGAACCGTCGTCCCGCCAGGTAGGTCGCGACCGTGATCGCGAGCCTGCCCTTCTTCGTCCGCCCCAGTACGTACCCGCCCACCACCGCGGCAGCGAGCGTCACCTTGGCCGTGTCGTCCATGGGTCAGTCACCTTCGATCGTCCGGTTCGCCGCCACGCCTTCGGCGTGGAGCCGGTCGAGCAGCAGTTCCTCTTGACGTTCGAACTCTTCGATGTCGATGTGGCCGTCCTCCAATTCGCGGTTGAGTGCGGACAATTGGGCCCTGAGGACGGTCGGGTCGTTCAGTTCGCGCTCGGCCGCCCCGTGCACCTTGTCCGCCACCCACACCACCCCGCGCACAGGGGCGAGAGGGAGCAGGAGAATCCCGCTGATCAGCCCCATGCCGCACCCGTCCGGGCCGGCGCGAGCGAGGCGACGCCGGTCACGAAGCTGTAGCAGGGCAGCGGGCCCACGACCCTGAGGTCGACGTGGTCGGGGCGCGCGTCGGCAAGGCGCCGCGCCGAGTCACGGAACTCGCTCTCCCGGGTCCGGTCGACCAAGAACGACACGTTGAGCGCGCAGTCGCGCACCTCGGGCCCTCTCGATACCTCGTGGGCCATCGAAGTGAGCTCGGCCAGGATCTCCTCCCCGGCCTCGGCCGCCCTGCGCGCCATCGCCTTGGCCACCGCCTCACCCAGACGTACCGAAGCCTCGTAGCCCGGCGTCCGGCGGGCGTCCTGGCGGAGCCGGCGTACCTGTGGCTCCTCGGCGACCACCGCCGCGAGCGAGTCCTGCGCGGGGAACGCCTTGACGTTGATCTCCACCCGTCCGGCCACTTGCTCCAAGGCCTCCAGGCAAGCCTTCTCGGTGGCGGCCAGCTGCTGGAGCACGGTCTGCTCGCCCGTCGCCACCATGCCGAAGCGCATGGGCAGCACGGAGTCGACCTCCGCGAGCCTGACCAGCAGTTCCTGGTGCGCCATGAGATCCCGTCGCCGGGCGCGCAGCCGCGTGGGCGCCTCGCTGACCACGGCGCGGACCGCTCCCCGTCCGACGGCCGTGAGGCGCGCGGGAGGAGTGCCGACGCCGCTCAGCCCGGTCGGCACCGCCGTGGTGTGGCGGACGATGCCGTAGACGTACACACCCTGCGTCTGCATGGCTCAGGCCTCCACAGGACGACGGCGACGGGCGCCGCCGGAGCGCTCGGGAGCCCGCCGCTTCTTGGGGCGTACGGGCTCCTCCGCCTCGTCGGTCGCGTCCTCCGGGTCGGGGTCACGGTCGTCCGCGCCCACGGCCTTGCGCACGGTGTCCCCGACCGTCGACGCCGCCTTGCGCACCTTGCGCTTGCCGATCGACTTGGCCGCGCTCCCACCGAGCAGTTCGGGGATCGTGGTGCTGCCGGAATCCCGCTCCAGGTCCAGACGGTTGCACGCCTCGGCGAACCGCAGATACGTGTCCACACTGGCCACGACGATGCGGGCGTCGATCTTCAGGATCTCGATCCCGACCAGGGACACCCGGATGAAGACATCGATCACCATGCCCCGGTCGAGGATGAGTTCCAGCACGTCGTACAAAGTGCCGGAACGTGGGGGGCAGGTGACTTCGTCGGAGTAGGAGGTGGTGGCCATGTGGGTCCTTCCGGTTCTGGGGCGCCGCGTCACTCGTCGGCGGAACCCCTTCGGTAGCGGCGCACCCGGCGGTACTCCACGAGTTCGCCCTTCTGGTCCAGCCGCACCTCGTAGGAGGCGAGAAGGCTTGTCGTATCGGGGATGCGGGGCACCTCGAGGACGTCGACGACGACGCACCAGCCGTCGTCCGCGCGCCGGACGGCGGAGACGCCCTCCAGCGGATGCGCGATCAGGTTCTCCAGGCTCTGGCAGGCGGCCCGGGCCGCGCCCTGGGGGCCGCTGCCCGAGGAACCCTTGTGCGCGGCGGGCGAGGTGGGTGCGGCCCGCTTACGACGTGTCTCTGCCATGGTTCTCAGTCTGGACGCCAACGGGCACGGTGCATCTTGGGCGGAGCCATCGGCGCATACCCGCTGGTCCGCTCCGGGCGCGGTGAGGATTCCGTCCCCCGAGCCCGATGGGTGATCGGCGCGCATACTGGATGACGACGGGACGGAGGACGCCATGATCGTTCTCGGTGTGATTCTGCTGGTGATCGGCTTGATCACCGGGCTTCCCTTTCTGTGGACCATCGGCATCGTGCTACTGGTCGTCGGGGCGCTGTTGCTTCTGCTCGGCGCCACCGGCCTGGAGCCCGACCTCGCCCTGGTCAAGTTCAAGAAGCTGGTCGGCGG
>NZ_JBHWZJ010000586.1:0-2855 GCF_042728415.1 Streptomyces sp. NPDC060198
CGAACGGCGCTCCACGGCGCGCCCCGCCCGTCACGACTGCCATACGCCGACACGGGCGGGGCGAGCCGGTGGAAGACTTCCCCGCACACGCGGGGGCAACGGAGGTTCTGCTCCTCACGGGAGCCATCCCCGCATGCGCGGGAACCCCCGACAGGGGCCGAGGGTAGGCCCTGAGGACACACCGGGACCAGGCCCCGGACGTATCACCGCTTCCCGCGACGCCTCATCAGGATCATCAGCGTCGTCCGGGCGTCACGCCGGCGCTGCGGGTCGCGGAAGAGGACGGAGAACCCCGCGACCGTCACCACCGCCCCGGTGTAGGCGAGACCGGTGGCGGCGGAGAGAACGGCGGCCTCCTGGAGCACGGACTCCAGGACATGCGGCAGTACGGACATGCGGGTCCCCCTGGGGGTTGTCGCCCGGTGGTCTTCTCCGTCGGGCGCGGTCCCACAGGTATCCGCCCTCGGGGCAGCGTCCGGCGATGTCCGCAGAAGTGAAAAAGCGACATAGCCGCAGGTCAGGAGGGAATGAAAATGTGTCCGGAGAAGTCTTCCGCAGTCGGCGGACGAGCCGGTGCCGAATCGGTGCCGACGTTCACGCGCGGATTGAAGGCGTTGTACGAAGCCGCGGGAGGGAAGGAGCTGGGATACGGGCGCCTGCTGAACCTGGCCGAACAGCACGGCTACGAGGTGCCCAAGTCGACTCTCGGAGACTGGTTCAGCAAGACACCTCCTCAGAAGCCACAGCACGTCAAGTACGTTCTGCACATCCTGATCCCGTATCTGGAGGAGCGTGCGGAGCGTCACTCGCCCGGCCACGTCCCGACGCCCGCGGGCATCTGGAGCCGGCAACTGGGCACGGCGCAGAACGCCGGAAGGAGCAGGCAGGGGGGCCACGGCTCCCGCGTGACCGCGACGTCCCGACCGCGCCTGCTCGGAGGGCACTCCCCGGCTCTCCTGGACGTCCTTCCCGGCGTTCTGGAAGGGCGGGGCGAGGAGGTGGCCGATCTGACGGCCTTCGTCGAGGCTCCGGACGGCGCCCCCGCCTACTCGTGCTGGAGGGCCGGTCCCTGGGCGGGCAAGACAGCTCTGATGGCCTGGTTCGCCGTCCATGCGCCCGCCGGGGTCGATGTCGCTCACTACGTCATCTCCGGCCGCCTGGGCACCGATCGCCGTGACGGCTTCGTACGGGCGGTCTCGCTGCAACTGGCAGCTGCGGCGGAGAACAAGCGCCGTCCTCCGCCGAACGACAGGAATCCGGATCTCGACCCGCTGTACGAAGCGGCGGCCCGCCGGTCCTGGGAGCGCGGCCGACGGCTGGTGCTGATCGTCGACGGGCTCGACGAGGACGCGGACGCCGGACTGGCCGATCCGGGCATCGCCGGACTGCTGCCGAAGGTTCCCCCGTACGGCATGCGCGTCATCGTCGCCGGGCGCCCCCACCCGCGTGTGCCGACGAGGTTGGCGAGCGACCATCCGCTGCGGGACCCTGCCGTCGTCCGGCGGTTGGACGACTCTCCCGCGGCACGGATCATCCGGGACGCCGCCCTCACGGAACTGGACACCGTGCTGAACGACGCCGGCATCGGCCGGCGCCTGCTGGGTCTGCTCGTCTCGGCCCGCGGCGCTCTCACCGGCGCGGACCTGGGCGAACTGCTGGGCGTCACGCCGCGGGACGTGGAAGAGAGACTGCGCACCGTGGCCGGCCGCTCCCTGGCGCCCACCCGCGCGGATCTGCTCCCTCTGGACGTACGGTCCGGGGTGGAGGCGGACGCCGGCCGGCAGACCTTCGTGCCGGCCCACGAGGAACTGCGCAGAATCGCGTGCGAGCAGCTGGGAAGGCCCTTCCTGGCCGCGCGGACCCGAGAACTGCACGACTGGGCAAGCAGTTACCGGGCCGGCCACTGGCCCGACGACACGCCGAACTACCTTCTCAGCGGCTACACCCGCCTCCTGCGCGAGAGCGGGGACACCAGGCGGCTCACCGCTCTGGTCCTCGACCCGAAGCGGCAGTCGCTCCTCGTCCGGCACTCCGCCGCCGACGTCGCGCTCGGCCACCTCGACCTGATCGATCCGCCCGGAGCGGCTCCTTCGCCGTCACCGGACCTGGCCGTCTCGGCTGCGGCCGGTGTCTCGCGGGAGATGCTGTCCTCCCGCGTACGCCCGCTGCCCGAGGCGGTGGCGCGGACGATCGCCCGGCTCGGCGACGCGCGGCGGGCCCGCACCCTGGCGAGCGCGTCGGGGAGCGCCGTCGACAAGGCCCTGAGCCTGGCCGGTGTGGCCCGCGTGCTTCGGGCCATGGGTGACGGGGAGGCCGCCGGGACCGCGCGGGACTCGGCGAAGTGGGCCCGTGCGGCGCTGCGGGAGGCAGACCGCCTCGGGTACGCCGTCGAGGAGTCGGAGGAAGCGGCGGCACAGGCGGCCCTCGCCCTGCTGGAGACCGCTCCGGCTCCGGTCGGGCGCGGCGCCCGGGAGGCCGCCGCCGGTGACCGGAAGGCTCCGGGCTCACGTCCGCGCCTTCTGGCCGCAGGGTCTGACCCCGGCGAGAGCACCGACCCGAGGGGCCGGTTCGAGGACGGCCTCACTCTGCTGCGTTCCACGCACGGGACGGGAGCGGCCCGCACCGAGGCTTGGGCGCTGGCCGCGGAGTTGCTGGCACCGGACCATCCGGAGCACGCAGTCGCGCTTCTGGACGAACTCGAAGAGCAGGCCGAGACGCTCATCTGCGAGAACCCGGCCGACGCAGCGGCCGCGACCGCCGCCCTCCGGCTCTGGCGGACGGTGGCTTCAGTGACTCCCGACCGCGCCGACCGCCTCCACGACCGCGCTTCGGCGCTCGCGGCGGAGGTCTGGGAG
>NZ_JBHWZJ010000587.1:0-2852 GCF_042728415.1 Streptomyces sp. NPDC060198
TTCCGACGCGCGGGTCGCGTCGGGGCCGTACGGCTTCACGGAACGGGGTGGGCGGCTTCCCGTTACGGCAGGTTGCGCGCCATGACGATCCGCTGGACCTGGTTCGTGCCCTCGTAGATCTGGGTGATCTTGGCGTCGCGCATCATGCGCTCGACCGGGTAGTCGCGGGTGTAGCCGTAGCCGCCGAGGAGCTGCACGGCGTCGGTGGTGACCTCCATGGCGACGTCGGAGGCGAAGCACTTGGCCGCGGCACCGAAGAAGGTCAGGTCACCGTCGAGGCGCTGGGACTTGGCGGCGGCACTGTAGGTGAGCTGGCGGGCGGCCTCCAGCTTCATCGCCATGTCGGCGAGCATGAACTGGATGCCCTGGAAGTCGGCGATGGGCTTGCCGAACTGCTTGCGCTCCTGGACGTACCCCTTGGCGTAGTCGAGGGCGCCCTGGGCGATGCCGAGCGCCTGGGCCGCGATGGTGATGCGGGTGTGGTCCAGGGTCTTCATCGCGGTGGCGAAGCCGGTGCCCTCCTCGCCGATCATGCGGTCGGCGGGGATGCGGACGTTGTCGAAGTAGATCTCGCGGGTCGGGGAGCCCTTGATGCCGAGCTTCTTCTCCGGGGCGCCGAAGGAGACGCCCTCGTCGGACTTCTCGACCACGAACGCGGAGATGCCCTTGGAGCGCTTGTCCGGATCGGTGACGGCCATCACCGTGTAGTACTCGGAGACGCCCGCGTTGGTGATCCAGCGCTTCACGCCGTTGAGGACCCAGAAGTCGCCGTCGCGTACGGCCCTGGTCTTCATGCCGGCCGCGTCGGAGCCCGCGTCCGGTTCGGAGAGGGCGTACGAGAACATCGCGTCGCCCTTGGCGAGCGGGCCCAGGTACTTCTTCTTCAGCGCCTCGGAGCCGGAGAGGATCACCGGGAGGGAGCCGAGCTTGTTGACGGCCGGGATGAGGGAGGAGGACGCGCAGGCGCGGGCCACCTCCTCGATCACGATGACCGTGGCGAGCGCGTCGGCGCCGGCGCCGCCGTACTCCTCCGGCACGTGGATCGCGTGCAGATCGGCGGCGACGAGGGCGTCCAGCGCCTCCTGCGGGAAGCGGCCCTCCTCGTCGACCGCCGCCGCGAACGGGGCGATCTTCGCCTCGGCGAGCGACCGGATCGTCTCGCGGAGCATCTCGTGCTCCTCAGCCGGACGGTAAAGGTCGAAATCGGTCGAACCCGCCAAGACGCTCACTCCCCAAGGATGCTAACTACCGTTCAGTAACCCAATTTTAGTCCCGGCCGCTCGCGATGGCCTACGCGCCGGACGCGTGAGCTTGACGACAGCGCGTGGCGGAGCGGTCGCGGTCGTTCCCGGAGGGGAAGAAAAGGCGATCAATCGCTCATAACGGGCGGAAATAGCGGCCGGGTGGGCCCGACTATGCTCGGCGAGGCACGTCCGTCCGTTTCATCCAGGAGCACTCATGGCCCTCAGGATCACTGTGATCGGCACCGGCTACCTCGGCGCCACCCATGCCGCGGCCATGGCCGAGCTGGGCTTCGAGGTGCTCGGGCTCGACGTGGTGCCGGAGAAGATCGAGCTGCTCCAGGCGGGCCGGGTGCCGATGTACGAGCCCGGCCTGGAGGAGATCCTGCAGAAGCACGTGGCCGGGATTGCGGGCTCCACCGGGCGGCTGCGGTTCACCACCTCCTGGGAGGAGGCGGGTGAGTTCGGCGACGTGCACTTCGTCTGCGTGAACACTCCGCAGAAGCACGGCGAGTACGCCTGCGACATGTCCTACGTGGACAGCGCCTTCGCCTCGCTGGCCCCGCACCTGACCCGCCCGGCGCTGGTGGTCGGCAAGTCGACCGTGCCGGTCGGCTCGGCGGCCCGGCTCGCGAAGGTGCTGGCCGAGCTGGCTCCGGTGGGCGCGGACGCGGAGCTGGCCTGGAACCCGGAGTTCCTGCGCGAGGGCTTCGCCGTGAAGGACACCCTGCACCCGGACCGGATCGTCGTCGGGGTGGAGAGCGAGCGGTCCGAGAAGCTGCTGCGCGAGGTGTACGCCGTTCCGGTCGCGGAGGGCTCCCCCTTCGTGGTCACCGACTTCCCCACCGCCGAACTGGTGAAGACCGCGGCGAACTCCTTCCTCGCCACCAAGATCTCGTTCATCAACGCGATGGCCGAGGTCTGCGAGGCGGCCGACGGCGACGTCGTGAGGCTGGCGGAGGCGATCGGGCACGACGAGCGGATCGGCTCGAAGTTCCTGCGGGCCGGTATCGGCTTCGGCGGCGGGTGCCTGCCCAAGGACATCCGGGCGTTCATGGCCCGCGCCGGTGAGCTGGGCGCCGACCAGGCGCTGACCTTCCTGCGCGAGGTCGACTCGATCAACATGCGCCGCCGGGGCCACATGGTGGAGCTGGCCCGGGAGGCCGTGGGCGGAAGCTCGTTCCTGGGCACCCGGGTGGCGGTGCTGGGCGCGACCTTCAAGCCCGACTCGGACGACGTGCGCGACTCCCCCGCGCTGAACGTGGCCGGGCAGATCCACCTCCAGGGCGGGCAGGTCACCGTCTTCGACCCGAAGGGCATGGAGAACGCCCGCCGGCTCTTCCCGACCCTCGGGTACGCGGACACCGCGCTGGACGCCGTGCGCGGCGCGGACGTGGTGCTGCACCTGACGGAGTGGCGGGAGTTCCGCGAGCTGGACCCGGTGGCGCTGGGCGAGGTCGCCGCGCACCGCATACTGCTGGACGGCCGCAACGCGCTGGACAGCACGGTGTGGCGGGCGGCCGGCTGGACCTACCGGGCCATGGGCCGCCCGACCGCCTGACCGCCCCGCACCCCCGTACGCCGAGAGGCCGCACCCGAGACGTTCCGGGG
>NZ_JBHWZJ010000588.1:0-2813 GCF_042728415.1 Streptomyces sp. NPDC060198
GGGCCCCGGCGAGACCGCCGGACCCGGGGCACGGGTGTGTCCGGAGCCAGGTGGCGGGCCCGGCGAGCCACCGGACGGCCGCACGCCCGTACCTCCGCGCGGGTGAGGTTTCCCGGTGGGTCGACGTGTCGGTGACGACCCACGCGCGCAGGCGCTTTCAGTGGGGAGGCGTCAGCGGTGTGATCAACCGCTTATGCCATCAGATCGTCAGGTAACTGTCATCCGGTCCATTCCGGTACGGGGTGGTCCGTTCCGGCCCCGGAGGTATCAGCCATGTCCCACGTCGGCGTCCCGCGCGGGACCGTCCGCAAGCGCCGCACCCTCGCGCTGTTCACCGCGGGTGTGCTCACGATCCCGGCGCTGGCCGGCTGCGACTCCGGCGGGGAGAAGGCCGCCGCCGGAGTCCCCCAGGACATCGCCCCGACCGCCCGAGGAGCGATCGCCCAGGGATCCACCCTGAACTGGGCCGTCGACGCGGTGCCCGCCACGCTCAACACCTTCCAGGCGGACGCGGACAGCACCACCACCCGGATCACCGGCGCGCTCCTGCCGAACCTCTTCCCGCTCGACGCGACGGGAGCGCCGAAGCTCAACCCGGACTACCTGGAATCCGCGAAGGTCATCGACCGGGAACCGAAGCAGGTCGTCCTCTACAAGCTCAACCAGCGGGCGGTGTGGAGCGACGGCCGCGAGATCGGCGCCCCGGACTTCGTCGCCCAGTGGCGCGCGCTGAACGGCAAGGACTCCGCGTACTGGACCGCGCGCAACGCCGGGTACGAACGGATCGAGAAGATCGAACGCGGCCACGACGACCTCCAGGTCCGGGTCACCTTCTCGAAGCCGTACGGTGACTGGCGCTCGCTCTTCTCGCCGCTGTACCCGAAGGAGGTCATGGGCTCCCCGGACTCCTTCAACGAGGGCGCGCGCGCCACTCTGAAGAACACGGCCGGACCGTTCAAGCTCCGGTCCGTCGACAAGGGCGCCAAGACCGTCACCGTCGTCCGCGACCCCCGCTGGTGGGGCGGCGGGGCGAAGCTGGACAAGATCGTCTTCCGCGCGGTGGCTCCCCGGGACCGGGGCAAGGCACTCACCGAGGGCACCGTCGACGTGGCCGACATCGACGGGAGCGACGCGCAGCGCATCCGCCTCGCCGCCCGCGACGACGGCCGCAACGGCCGCCCGCTCACCCACGGTCCCCAGGCCGATCTCACCCCCGCCGCCGCCCTGCGCTCCTGGGCGCTCGCCCACGGCTCGGACGAGGAGGCTGCCGAGATCGCGCAGGCTTCCCGGGAGAAGGCCAAGGAGGCGATCGAGACGTACGAGGCCGAGCAGGCGGGCCTGCGCTCCTACGTCGTACGCAAGTCCCTGGAGCCCGCCTACACACAGCTGGCGCTCAACGGGGAGTCCGGCCCGCTGGCCGACGAGCGGGTGCGGCGGGCGGTGGCCCGCGCGCTGGACCGACAGGAGATCGCCGACTTCGTCCTGAAGCCGCTGGGACTGCCCTCCGAGCCGCTCGGCAGCCACCTCGCCATGCTCGGCCAGCCGGGCTACACGGACAGCAGCGGCGCCATCGGCGACCAGGACACCGCGGAGGCCCTGGCGCTGCTCGCGGACGCGGGCTGGACACCGGGCGGCGGCGCCCGGAAGCCCAAGGGCACCGAGGCGGGCAGCGAGGCCGAGACGAAGGCCGGAGCAGGCAAGGCCTCGGCCTCGGCGGACGCCGACGAGGAGGCCTCGGAGGAGGCCGGGGACGGCGCTGCGGGCGCGGAGAGTACGGACGCCGCGAAGACCGACACGGACGGGAGCAGCGGGAAGACCGACACGGAGGGCACCGGTACCGGGACGGCCGACGCGGACGGTACCGGGAAGGCCACCACCGACGTGACCGACACGGACAAGACCGACGCGGACAAGACCGACGCGGACAAGACCGACGCGGACAAGACCGATGCCGGCAAGACCGCGGCCGACAAGGCCGCCGCCGACGAGAAGGCCGACGCCGGGAACGCCGGGCGCTACGTCGTCGGGGACGACGGCAAGCCGGGCGACGACGACTCCGCCGCCCAGGTCTCGCTCCGGGACCGCAAGGCCGGGGGCGCCCCCGGCCTGTACGCCCCCGTGGGCACCGCCGCGCCGGCGAGGCCCGCGGCGCCGGCCCGGCACGCGGCCGTACGCAGCAGGATCGGCAAGGACGGCAAGACGCTGAGCCTGCGGTTCGTGCTCCCCTCGGGGGCGGAGTCGGCAGCTCTGCGCAAGGTCGGCGAGAAGATCGCGGCCCAGCTCGACTCCGTCGGCATCTCGACGGTGATCACCAAGGTCTCCGACGCGAGCTACTTCAAGGACCACATCGCCTCCGGCGCGTACGACCTGGCCCTCTACTCGTGGCCGGTCAGCGCCTACCCCGCCACGGACGGCCGTCCCATCTTCGCCAAGCCGGTCCCCGCCTCGGACGGATCGCTGGTCGTCGAGCAGAACTACACGCGGGTCGGCACCGACTACATCGACCAGCTCTTCGACCGGGCGGTCGCGACCCTGGACGAGAAGGCGTCCCGTGACCTGATGAAGCAGGCGGACGCCCGGATCTGGGCCGCCGCGGGCTCGATCCCGCTCTACCAGCGCCCGCAGCTGGTGGCGGTCGACAAGAAGCTCGTGAACGTCGGCGCCTTCGGCTTCGGTACGCCGCGCTTCCAGGACATCGGGTTCAAGGACAGGAAGGCAGCGGGTGCCCCGGCGCGGCTGACCGAGTAGCACGGGGCCCTGCCCAGGGGCCCACAGCGGCCGCGAGTGCCCGCCGGATCCCTCCGGCGGGGCCG
>NZ_JBHWZJ010000589.1:0-2801 GCF_042728415.1 Streptomyces sp. NPDC060198
GCCCCGCCCCGAGGGCCGGGGCCCACCCGCGACTCAGCCCGCCGCGCGGTACGGGGGCCAGCCCCGCAACTCGTCGTCCCGGGGCGCCTCCACCACGGCGGGAGCGCCCGGACCGAACGCCATCACCGGCCGCCGCGCGTCCCAGGCGTCCCACCCCGGATCGCCGGTGGCCGCGAACCGTACCCATGCCGCGTGCATCGCGTCCGCCAGTCCTTGCGGGGCGTGCGGACCGGCCAGCGCCACGGCGTCCGGGTGGGCCAGGGTGTCGAAGACGAAGCCGATCTCCAGGGCGTGGCAGGCACCCAGCCGCCGCACGGGGGAGCGCCAGCCGAACTCGTAGAGGTACGTGCGGCCACGGGCGCCCGTCCGCGCGTCGGCCAGGACGTTCAGAGGCACCCGCAGCAGCAGGTCCGTCGCGAGCGCGCCGAGCAGCTCGCCCGGTGTCGCGTCCGGGCGGTTGGCCCGGTACACCCGCGCCGTCGCGCCCGGCACTCCGAACCTCAGCAGCGCCAGCCGCAGCCGGACGCGCCCGAGGCGCTCGGTGAGCCCGCTGGGCACGAACCAGAGGCGGTACTCCTCGGTGTTCGTCCCCATCAGCAGGTCCACCCCGTCCGCCGCGCCCTCGCGCAGCGCCTCGGCCGGATCGCGGGGGAGCAGCTCGCCGTCGGTCACGATGTGGAACGCGTCGCGGCCGGTCAGCGGGTTCCCGCCGCGAGTCACCTCGCTCTGCGCGGCCAACAGCGCGGACGGTTCCACGGTCGCCAGCGCCGCGGCCGTCGCCGGAACACCCAGGCGCCGGGCGACGAGTTCCGTCGTACGGCGTCCCACGCCGGGCGTCGGGGCGTCGGGCGCACCGCTCTGCAGCACCGCCCGCCGGAACAGCCCCACAGCCCTCGGCGCGGCGAGCAGCGCGGCGATGCTCACCGCCCCGGCCGACTCGCCCGCCACCGTCACCAGCCCCGGATCGCCCCCGAACGCCGCGATGTTGTCCCGCACCCACTCCAGCGCGGCCAGCTGGTCGAGCAGACCGAGATTGGCGGGTGCGTCCGGGAAGACGCCGAACCCCTCGATCCCCAGGCGGTAGTTGGCGGAGACCAGCACCACCCCGTCCCGGGCGAACGCCGTCCCGTCGTAGACCGGGACGGCGGAGGACCCGTGCAGCAGCGAGCCGCCGTGTATCCAGACGAGGACCGGCAGTCCGGAAGGCCCGGACCGTTCCGGGCCGGGCGTCCACACGTTGAGGTTGAGCCACTCGTCACCGGGCACCTCGGGGTCAGGCAGCAGCGCGTCCAGGGGCGGGTCGTACGGGCGCTTGGGTGCGGTCGGCCCGAACGCCACGGCCTCCCGCACCCCCGGCCACGGCTCGGGCGGCTCCGGAGCCCGGAACCTGCGGGCACCCACGGGCGGCGCCGCGTACGGAACGCCCCGGAAGACCGTCACCCCGTTCTCCCGGACTCCGCGCACGGCTCCGTGGAGGGTGGTGACGGTGGTGGCGGACGGGCGGCCGTCCGGATGTGTCTCGCGCATGTGCGTCGGCCCTTTCGCGGGGTGCCCTCCAGAATGGGGTACTTCCCCGCCGGAGGCAGCCCGAAGAGCCCGGCGTTCCCGTACGCACCGGTACCCGCCGACGCGGCCCGCGGGCGCCCCGGCGATCCTGGTACGCGGGCGCCGCCGCGGACAGGCCTGTCCCGCACGACAGAACGTCACCACGGCAGCGAGCCACCACGGCAACAACGTTGTCAGAACGCCAGACCGCCGCCATGGCAGTACGTCACCACCGGAGCTTCCGCATGAGCACGTCCGACCGGCCCTGTTGCGCCCCCGGCCGCACCCCGCACCCCCCGCACGCGTCCGGCTCCGGCCCCGCCCTGCTCGGCATACCCGCCGTCCCGCCGCCCCCGGGTCAGGCGCGGGCGGCGGGGCACACCATGGCCGAACTGCCCGGCTGTACCTTCTGGATGGGGGACGCCTTCGACGAGGGGTACCGGGCCGACCACGAGGGCCCGGCGCGACGGGTCGCCGTCGCCGCCTTCGCCATCGACACCACCGCCGTCAGCAACGAGCGGTTCGCCGCGTTCGTCCGGGCCACCGGACACCGCACCGACGCCGAACGCTTCGGCAGCTCCTTCGTCTTCCACCGGCTCGTCCACCCCGACGCCCGGCGCCACGTCGTCGGCACCGTCCCCGGGGCGCCCTGGTGGCTGGGCGTCGAGGGCGCCACCTGGTCCGCCCCCGAAGGGCCCGGCTCCCACGTCGAGGACCGCGCCGACCACCCCGTCGTCCACGTCTCCCACGACGACGCCCTCGCCTACTGCGCCTGGGCCCGCCTGCGGCTGCCCACCGAGGCGGAGTGGGAGTACGCGGCCCGGGGCGGGCTGGAGAGCGCCCGCTACCCGTGGGGCGACGAGTTCACCCCCGGCGGCGAGGAACGATGCAACACCTGGCTGGGCGACTTCCCGCACCGCTCCGACCGGCCCGGCGGCCCCGGCACCGTCCCCGTCACCGCCTACCCGCCCAACGGCCACGGCCTCCACAACACCTCGGGCAACGTCTGGGAGTGGTGCGCCGACGCCTTCGGCCCCGGCGAACGCGTCATCCGCGGCGGCTCGTACCTCTGCCACGCCTCCTACTGCAACCGCTACCGGGTCGCCGCCCGCTCCCACAACACCCCCGACTCCTCCACCGGCCACGGCGGGTTCCGGTGCGCCCGCGACGCGTGAGAGCCGCGACCACGACAGCGCGCCCCCGGCCGGTCGACCACCGCGGCGCACAGCAGGAGGAGCCCGAGGGCCAGGACTCCG
>NZ_JBHWZJ010000590.1:0-2791 GCF_042728415.1 Streptomyces sp. NPDC060198
GTCCGACCCGCTGCCGCTGTCGGCGGCGGGTGCCAGACTTCCGGCATGTCACTCACCGCCCTGACCTTCGACCGCTGGTGCGCCTTCGACCCGGCCACCGCGCGCAGCCGCGCCGAGGAAGCTGCCCGCCAGGTGGGCGGCACCCTGGCCGAGTGGGAGAGCGACCCGGCGCGGGGACGGATCCCGCACCGCGCGGTGATCGAGCGGGACGGGCAGGGGTTCGCCCTGATACCCGGCGGCGAGGTGCGCGTCGGATTCGACCTGACCACATGGAGCCCGACCGCCGAACAGCTCCGCTCCTACCGCGAGGAGAGCATCGCGGGCGGCTTCGGCTTCGACGCCGACCTCCTCGTCCACCTCGCCGGCGTCCTCACACCCCGGCGCACGGTCACCCTTCCCACCGTCCTCATGGCGGTGGAGGCCGAGGCGCTCTCCGGCGTACCGGCCGAGGCCGCCTCCGTGCTCGCGGCCCGCGGTCTGCGTCCGCCCACCCCCGACGAGTGGGAGCACGCCTGCGGCGCCGGCGCCGAGACCCTGTTCCGCTGGGGCGACACGTACCCGGCCGGCAGCTCCCCGTACGGAGAAGGGCCCGGCCCGCACCACCTGCCCAACGCCTTCGGCCTGCGTTTCGGTTACAGCGTGTACGAGGCGGAGGTGACCAGCGACCCCGGCCACGTCCACGGCGGCGACGGCGGCGAGGCCGCGTGCGGTGGCTACGGCACCTTCCTCACCTGGCTGCCCATGGCAACCGCCAACCACAACCCCGGACTCGCCGAATTCCTGCGGGAACCCGACGGCGAGGACAGTTACGAGGACTTCTTCGTCCGGCCGGTCGTCGAACTGCGCTGACCGGCCCGCACCTCCCCCCTGTGCGCCCGTGGCCCCTCCACCTCCCGATCAGGTCGGTGGCGAAGCCGCCCCCACGTCCGTCGCGGGCGCCGCGCCGCGAGCCCGCCCGCGCGAGGCCCCGTTCGGCTGCGGCCGGTTCGCGCCCACGACCGGACGCCGGTGTGGTGGAAGCACGCGTACCGATCCCCACGAACCGGCGGCACGGGCGCCCCTCCACGCGAGACAGGGAGACTCCGCATGTCCCTACGCATGCCCGTACGCGCATCCATACCGGGTCGCCGTCGCTGTGCCGCGGCCCTCGCCGCGACGGCGATCTGCTCGGCGATGTTCACGTTCACCGGATCGGACCCCGCGCTGGCCGGCGGAGCGCCGCCACCTCGGGTGCCCGTCCCGCAGCTGGACTGGAGACCCTGCTCGCCCGGCAGCCCCTTCGACTGCGCCACCGCCGAGGTGCCGCTGGACTACGCCGACCCCGGCCGCCGCACGATCGACCTGGCGCTCGTCCGGCGCAAGGCGACCGGCCCGGGGAAGCGCATCGGCTCACTGCTCTTCAACCCCGGCGGCCCGGGTGGGCCGGGAACGGTGCAGATGCCGCAGAACTACGAAGCCTTCCCCGAAGAAGTGCGGGAGCGGTTCGACATCGTCAGCTGGGATCCCCGCGGAATCGGCCACAGCACCGCGGTGAACTGCTTCGGCACTCCCGAGGAGGCCGCCGCCTGGGCGGCCCGCAAACCGGCCGGATTCCCGGTGGGCGAACAGCAGCGGGCGGCCTGGAACGCCGCGTTCAAGGACCTGTACCAGCGCTGCCTGAAGCGTGACCCGGAACTCCTGCGCCACGTGTCGACGGCCGACAGCGCGCACGACCTCGACCTGCTCCGCCAGGCCGTGGGCGACCGGCAGCTGACCTACCTGGGGATCTCCTACGGCACGATCCTCGGCGCCACCTACGCCAACCTCTACCCCGGCCATGTGCGCGCCATGACCCTCGACAGCAACATCGACCCGCGGGCCTGGACGAACCACGCCATGGGCGATGCCCGGCTGCCGACCTTCCTGCGCATGGGTTCCGACGTCACCGCGGCCTCCACCCTGGAGCAGTTCCTCACCCGGTGCGGGTCCACCGGCACGGACCACTGCGCCTTCTCGGCCGGCAGCCCGCAGGCGACCCGGTCCAAGTTCGACCAGCTCATGCGGCGGCTCCGCGAGCAGCCGGTGGGCACCTGGACCTACGCCGCCACGGCCAGTGACACGGTGTCCGGCCTCTACACCCTCCACCCCGGATGGACGGAGCTCGCCGGCCGGCTGCAGGACCTGTGGCAGGGCCGCGTCCCCGCACCGCCCGCGCCCCTGCCCGCGCCGCCGGTGCCGTATCCGTACCTGGGCGACGAACAGGCGGGCGCCGTGCTCTGCGGCGACAGCCCCAACCCGCGTGACACCGCCGTCTACCCCGCCCTGGAGGAGGCCGGCGCCGCTCGTACGGGTGACCCCGGACGCCACTGGACCTGGGCCGCGGAGCCGTGCGCCACCTGGCTGACCCGGGCGGAGAACCGGTACACGGGTCCGTGGAACAAGCCCACGGCGCACCCCGTGATGGTGGTCGGCACCCTCTTCGACCCCTCCACGCCCTACACGAACGCGCAGGCCATGGCCGAGGAACTGGCCGACGCCCGACTGCTCACCAACAGCGGCTACGGACACACCGCGCTGATCAACACCAGCAGCTGCGTCAACGCCCACGAGAGCCGCTACTTCATCGACGGCACCCTTCCCCCGCCCGGCACGACCTGCCGTCAGGACACACCGCCCTTCGCCACCCCCGTGCCCCACGGCGGAGTCGCCGCGGGCGGTGGCGCGATGGCGGGCGTCGTCTCCCGACTCCTCCGGCAGCCCCGGTGAGCCCCGAAAACGCAGACGAACGAGGGCCGCCACCCCGGTCGGGGGT
>NZ_JBHWZJ010000591.1:0-2783 GCF_042728415.1 Streptomyces sp. NPDC060198
CTCCCCGCGCTCGACCTGCTGCTCATCTGGCCGGGCGCCGGGGGGCCCGCCCACCCCCCCACGCCCCCCCCCCCCGCCGCCGGCGCCACGCCCCGGGGCGCCGCGCGGCGGGACGGCACCCTGTGGCCGGCGCTCGGCCACAGCCTGCTGCGTACGGCCTGTGGGTTCACGGTCTCCGCTGTGCTCGGCACCCTCCTCGGGCTGCTGATCCACCGGGTACGCGCCGCGCGCGGAGCGCTCGCCCCCGTCCTCTCGGCGCTCCAGTCGCTCCCCGCCGCCGGTCTCGTACCGCTCGGGGTCATCGTCTTCGGCGAGTCCGAGAAGGCGGTGTACGCGGTGGTGCTGCTCGGAGCCGTACCGTCCGTGGCGCTCGGCGTGGCCGGGGCGCTCGGGCAGATTCCACCGCTGCTGCTGCGGGCCGGGCGGTCGCTGGGCGCCACCGGGCCCGCTCTCGTCCGGCACATCCTGTTGCCGGCCGCGCTGCCCGGGCTGGTGGCCGCACTCCGGCAGGGCTGGACCTTCGGCTGGCGGGCGCTGATGACGGCGGAACTGATCACCGCGACCCCGCTGCCCGGGGTGGGACGGCTCCTCAACTCCGGCAAGGAGAACGACGACACCGCGCTCGTGCTCGCCGCCGTCCTCCTCGTGCTCGCCGTCGGCATCGTCATGGAGTCCGCCCTCTTCACCCCGGTGGAGCGCCGGGTACTGCGCGCCCGCGGCCTGCTCCCCGACACCGCCAAGCCCTGACCGCAGATCCTGACCCCGGGCAGCGCCCCGGCCTTCCCTCGAGCCGCCCCCCGCCCCGCCCTCCGTGCATGCGCGCACGCCCCGAAAGGCACACCCATGAGCCCGGCCGCCCCCTCATCTCCGCCGAAGGTCAGCGTCGTCGTCCCCGTGTACAACCCGGGTGCCCACATGGACGAGTTGATCGACTCCCTGCTCAACCAGACGATGGACCCAGGGGACTTCGAGGTGATCCTCGTGGACGACGGCTCGACGGACGGCACCGGAGCGCGGCTCGACCGGCTCGCCGCCGAACACGCGCACTTCCAGGTGGTGCACATCCCCAACTCCGGCTGGCCGTCCCGCCCCCGCAACCTGGGAATCGAGCACGCCCGGGGCACCTACGTCCAATTCGCCGACAACGACGACTGGTTCGGCACCGAGGCCCTGCAACGGCTGCACGCGTACGCCGAGGAGAACGGCTCCGACATCGTGGTGGGCCGGATGGCCGGCCGGGGCCGGGGCGTCCCCCGGGAACTGTTCCGCAAGAACCTCCCCGACGCCCGGCCGGAGAAGAGCGCGCTCGTCGACAGCCTCACCCCGCACAAGATGTTCCGGCGGTCCTTCCTGCTGGAGCACGGGCTGCGCTTCCCCGAAGGCAGACGCCGGCTGGAGGACCACGTCTTCGTGATGGCCGCCTACTTCGCCGCCCGGCGGATCTCGGTCCTCTCCGACTACGTCTGCTACTACCACGTGGCCCGCCCCGACCACTCCAACGCGGGCTTCCGCACCTTCGACCCCGCCGGCTATTTCGGCAACCTCCGCGAGGCGCTCGACATCGTCGACGCGAACACCGCGCCGGGCGCCGTCCGCGACCGGCTGCACCGGCGGTGGCTCCGGGTGGAGACCGTCGAGCGGCTCAGCGGGAAGAGGTTCCTGAACGCCCCCGAGGAGTGGCGCGAGGACTTCTTCCGCGAGGCCCGCGGCCTGGTCGCCGAGCGGTTCGGCCCGGGAGTCGCAGCCGGGCTGCCCGCCCGTCAGCGCGCGGCGGCCGAGCTCCTCGTCCAGGACAGGATCGGGGCGGTGCGCGCTCTCGCCGTCTGGGAGGCGTCGGTCCGCGCCAGGGCCACCGTCTCCGCCCCGTCCGCCGAGGAGATCACCGCCACCGGCGAGCTGCTCTCCGGCGACTCCCCGCTCACCTTCACCCACCGCCAGGACGGGGCCGACTCGCTGTCCGTCCCGGTGGACGGCGTCCCGGCCGAGGCGCTCGACGTCACCAAAGCGCTCAGGGCCGCCAAGATGGACGTGCTGGCCCGGCGCAGGGGCGGCGCGGAGGAGTTCTTCGTACCGTCGGAGACCAGCGTCACCCGGGTCCCGGACCCGAACGCCCCCGGCACCTTCCGGACCGTCCACACCACCGTCGCCAAGATCGCCCCGGACACCCTCAATTCGGGCCGCAACGCCGGGACCTGGGACCTCAAGGTACGCATCAGCAGCTGCGGCTGGCAACGCGACGCCATGCTGCCGCTCAGCCTCCTCATCGGCACGGACGGCGCCCCGCCCGTCCTCATCACCCCACCCGCCCGACCCGTCACGGTCCTCCGCCTGAAGCGGGCGGCCCGGCGCAGGACGGCGGCCCTGCTGGCCCGGCTGCGCGGCCTGGTCTGAAGGCCCTCCCGGCCGAACGCCATCATGGCGCCATGAGCGATACGAACCTGGCCACCGGCAGTGTCTGGCGACTCCACCACGGCAGCCACGAACTCGCGCGGCTGACCGTGACCGGTGCCGACATGCCCTGGGTGCACGCCACGGCCGAGACGCTTCCCGCGTTCGAGGACTTCCGCCCCCTCTTCGCCGAGCAGGCGCGCGCCACTGCCCGGGAGGACTGGGAGCGGGCCGACGTCTGTTTCCTGCGGATCCGCGAGGCGCTCACCATGACCTTCCCGGACGGCGGCGAGGTCGCCGAGTTCGCGCTGGACTTCCACGACGACGGCACCGCCGACTGGCGATGGCACGACGAGCCGTTCGGCCCCGACGACCTGTAGCCCGCTCCCCCGGGC
>NZ_JBHWZJ010000592.1:0-2767 GCF_042728415.1 Streptomyces sp. NPDC060198
GCCAGGTGTTCGTACCGCGCAGGGCGGCCGGAGCGGCCACCGTCCCGCGGCTGCCCGCCACCGGGGGCGGCCGACCGCGGGGCGGCGGATGCCTTCGTCAGGCGTAGGTCTCGAACTCGGCGACCTTCGGGGTGCCGCTGGAGCTGGTGATCTCGAAGGTGACCTTGCGCAGCGAGGTCTTGGTGAACGAGATGGTGCCCGCTCCGCTGCCGGAGGTCAGGACCGCGCCGGTGTCACCGTTGAGGACGCGCCAGGAGCCGATGCTGGAGCCGGACGCCTCGCGGATGTTGATCGAGGAGACGGCGGTCGCGGCGTCCCACTTGATCGAGACGGAGCCCGTCGAGCCGGAGGGCGACCAGTAGGTGCTCAGGCTGCCGTCCTTGACGTTGCCGTAGCTCGTTCCGCTCGCCTTGCTGGAGCCGTCGGCACCGGCGGAGAGGCTGAGGTTGGTGCCACTGGGCTGTGTCGGGTTGGTGGTCGGCGTGGCCGTGGTGGGGCTCGGCGCGGGAGTGGTCGGGGTGGTGGTGGGGGTGGTCGCCGTGCAGTTGCCGTCGGAGACCTGGAGGCCCTTGTTGGCGCCGGCCGTCTGGTTCACGATGTTCGGCACGCAGCTGGCCGCGTCGAGGCTGTAGGAGTAGGGGATGCTCACCGAGGTGTTGGAGGTGGGGTTGGGGCCCGCGGGGTTGTTGTCGGACGCGTGGGCGGACCAGGTCACGTTGTCGAAGGTGTTGCCGCTGACCTGCCAGTAGCCGGCCGCGTCGGTGTAGAAGGTGCCCAGGACGTCCTTGGAGTCCTTGAAGTAGTTGTTGTCCACCTTCGCCTTGGCCCCGGCGCGGGAGTTGATGCCCGACTCGTTGAGGTTGACGTAGTAGTTGTTGTAGATGTGCGCGATGCCGCCACGCAGCAACGGGGTGCGGGAGTCGAGGTTCTGGTACAGGTTGTGGTGGAAGGTGACGAAGCCGTTGGAGAGTTCGGTCTCGCTGGAGCCGATGAGGCCCCCACGACCGGAGTTGCGCAGGATGCTGTAGGACAGCGTCACGTACTGCGTGTTGTCCTTCATGTCGAAGAGGCCGTCGAACCCTTCGGCCTCGCCGCCCGAGGCTTCCAGGGTGGAGTGGTCGACCCAGATGTTGCGGACGTCGCTCTCCATGCCGATGGCGTCGCCGCCGTTGGAGGTGGGCGAGCCGGACTTCTTGACGTTCTTGACCGTCACGTTCTGGATGATGATGTTGCTGGACTCGCGGATGTGGATGCCCAGTTGGTCGAAGACCGCGCCGCTGCCGACGCCGACGAGCGTGACGTTGCTGATCTGCTTGAGCTCGATCACACCGGCCGCGGTGTTGCAGCTGTCGCCCGACACCTTGGCGGTGTTGGCGTGGTTGATCGTCCCCTCCACCTGGATGGTGATCGGGGTGCTGCTGCTGGCGCGGCCGCACAGCGCCTGGTGGATCTCGGTACCCGTCGTCGCTTTCACTACCTGCCCGCCGGCCCCGCCGGTGGTACCGCCGTTCTGGGTCGCGTATCCGGTGACGCCGCCGGTCGCCGCGGATGCCGAGGGCATCGTCACGATGACACCGGTCGCCGCCGCAAGGGCCGCCGTGGCCACTGCCGCGGAGAGTCGCAGTGCGACTGCTTTCCTCATGCTCGTCTCTCCCTGTTCGTCTTCGCATACGAGGGTTAAGCGAATGACATGCTCATGCCATTCATGAAGCCGTGCCGAGCCCGCCGACACACACCGGGTACGTTCCAACCACCCCTGGCGCGAGCTTGACCACGCCGGTCGGATCGAGTCGGCCGTTCCGCCGCGACCCACAAGCCTGCGCTGCCGAAGGTGTCGACCACGGGGTCTCCGCGTCGGCACCACCGCCCACTCCCGCCGGTCACGCCACACCGGGGACGGGAACCGCCCCTGGTGGACCACCGCCGGGAATCCGACGGCGCGACCGGCCATCCGCTACAGGAAGCCGCTGCCGCCGAACCCGTGACGGGCGGCGTGACGGGCATGACTCATGGCGTACACCCTTCACTCCGTGGCGCGGCGACGTCCTGGATGCGGCACCGTGCCGGATCGGTGGCGGCTCGCCGGTGAAGTCGTCCACGAATGAGGCGACTTCACGTTCACCGGTGCGGGGCCCTGGAGAGGGAAAGCGCTTTCTGAACGTGAGGATAGGGTGGCCGTCGCAAGGCTGGCAAGGTTCTGGACACGTACGGAACGGCCGCCGCCGCACCCCTCGGCCGCAGTCGGCACACCCGGAGCACCTTCGCGAGATCGTCCCGCACCAGGAACCAGGTTCACACCCCTGAACACGCGCACGGCGTCGCCCGATCTTCGCCGGGAGGCCGAAAGTCGCCGTTCCCGCAGCTCATGGGCGCGTACCGATCGTCCCGCCCGAGGGTACGACGCGACAACCGACAGCCCGGAACTCACGCCTCCGCACGACGGGCTGGACACGCGTACGAGTGCTCCCGAACCAGCCGCGCGAGAATCAGGGCTCCTGAGATTTTCCTTCCGGCATACCCGGCCGGGTGCGCCGACCGCCGCCGGGGAGCCGCGCACGGGCACTCCCGAGCCGCCTGCCGGCCCCGGCCGATGGAAAGCGCACGCCCTTCCCGGAGCGACACGCCCCCGGGCAACACACCCGGCGAGCGACACATCCGGCAGGCGACACGCCCGCCGGTGCCGGCATCCACGTCGAGGAGTTCACCGACCGCGTCCGCGCGCGGCCCCCGCCCGGCTCACCGGCACCGGCACGACGTCGGTCCCGGG
>NZ_JBHWZJ010000593.1:0-2759 GCF_042728415.1 Streptomyces sp. NPDC060198
ATCCAGTACCGGGGCGACCCTCCACCGCGCGGTCGCACGCACCGGACGCTGCCGGACCCGCCCTCCGGGCGGACCGCGCCCCTTCTGGAACACGCTCCCGTACCCGGGGCCGCCACCGGGGGCCCTGCCCTCCGGCGGCCCCACCCCGTAAGGTGGTCCCCGCCCCACCCGCTGAACCCGCACGTCACAGCGCACGTCACCAGCCGCTCCAGAGCCGCAGCGGCAGTCCCGACCGCCGCCGCGTCCCGTACGCCGGACCGGACGGACTCCCCGTGCGGCGCCGTACCGCGCCGTACGCACCGTTCCCTGCCGAGGAGCCAGCACCGCCATGGCCGAGCACGTCGATCACCCCGCGTACCCCGTCGGACTGCGCCTGAGCGGGCGCCGCGTCGTCGTCGTCGGCGGCGGCCAGGTCGCACAGCGCCGCCTTCCCGCGCTCATCGCGACCGGGGCCGACATCACCCTCGTCTCGCCCTCCGCCACCCCCTCCGTCGAGGCGATGGCCGACGCCGGTGAGATCCGCTGGGAACGCCGCCGGTACACGGACGGCGACCTCGCCGACACCTGGTACGCGCTCGTCGCCAGCAGCGACCCCGCGGCCAACGCGGCCGCCTCCGCCGAGGCCGAGCGCACCCGGACCTGGTGCGTCCGCAGCGACGACGCGGAGGCGGCCACCGCGTGGACCCCCGCCACCGGCCGCAGCGAGAACGTCACGGTCGCCGTGCTCACCACCACCTCCCGGGGCCGCGACCCCCGCCACTCCGCCGCCGTGCGCGACGCCATCGTCGAAGGACTCCGCGACGGCACCCTCGCCGCCCCGCACCACCGCACCCACACCCCGGGCGTCTGGCTCGTCGGCGGCGGCCCCGGCGACCCCGACCTGATCACCGTGCGGGGCCGCAGGCTGCTCGCCGCGGCCGACGTCGTCATCGCCGACCGGCTCGGCCCCCGCGACCTCCTGGACGAACTGCCCCCGCACGTCGAGGTCATCGACGCCGCGAAGATCCCCTACGGCCGCTTCATGGCCCAGGAGGCGATCAACCGGGCGCTCATAGAACACGCGAAGGCGGGCAAGGCCGTCGTCCGGCTCAAGGGCGGCGACCCGTTCGTCTTCGGCCGCGGCATGGAAGAGGCCCAGGCGCTCGCCGCCGAGGGCATCCCCTGCACCGTCGTCCCCGGAATCTCCAGCTCCATCTCCGTGCCCGGTGCCGCCGGAATCCCCGTCACCCACCGGGGCGTCGCCCACGAGTTCACCGTCGTCAGCGGGCACGTCGCCCCCGAGGACCCCCGCTCGCTGGTCGACTGGGAGGCCCTGGCCCGACTGCGCGGCACCCTCGTCCTCCTGATGGCCGTCGACAAGATCGGCGCCATCGCGAAGGCCCTCGTCGCCCACGGCAAGGACCCCGCCACCCCGGTCGCCCTCGTCCAGGAGGGCACCACCGCGGCGCAGCGACGCGTCGACGCGACCCTCGCCACCGTCGGCGAGCGGGCCGTGTCCGAGGACGTACGTCCGCCGGCCGTCATCGTCATCGGTGAGGTCGTCGCCGTCGGACCCGACGCCCACGCGACCCCCACCGCGTAAGACCGGCGGCCCCGGCCGTCGCCCCCACCCCGGACAAGGCAGCACTCCTGTGGCAGAGATCATCACCGTCGAGGACCCCGACGACCCGCGCCTGCACGACTACACGGGCCTCACCGACGTCGAACTGCGCCGCAGGCGCGAACCGGAGGAGGGTCTCTTCATCGCCGAGGGCGAGAAGGTGATCCGCCGCGCCGGGCAGGCCGGGTACGCGATGCGCTCCATGCTGCTCACACCCAAGTGGACCGAGGTGATGGGCGACGTCATCGAGGCGGCCGAGTCCCCGGTGTACGTGGTCACCCCCGAACTCGCCGAGCGGGTCACCGGGTACCACGTCCACCGCGGCGCCCTCGCCTCCATGCGGCGCGAACCGCTGCCCGACGCGGCCGGCCTGCTGGCCGGTGCCCGCCGGGTCGCCGTCTTCGAGGACATCGTCGACCACGCCAACATCGGGGCCGCCTTCCGCAACGCGGCGGCCCTCGGCGTCGACACCGTCCTGCTCACCCCGCGCTGCGCCGACCCCTTCTACCGGCGGGCGGTGAAGGTCTCCATGGGCGGCGTCTTCCAGGTGCCGTGGACCCGTCTGGAGTCCTGGCCCGAGGGCGTCGGGGTGCTGCACGCGGCGGGTTTCACGGTCGCCGCGCTCTGCCTCAGCGAACGGGCGGTCACCCTGGACGAGCTCGCCGCGCGCCGGGACGAACGGCTCGCCCTCGTCTTCGGTACGGAAGGGGCGGGCCTCGCCCCGAAGACGCTTGCCGCGGTCGACGACCACGTCCGCATCCCGATGGACGCCGGAGTCGACTCGCTCAACGTGGCAGCCGCCTCCGCCGTCGCGTTCTACGCGACCCGGCCGCGTCAGGCCTGACCGGCACCCCGTGACGCGTCGGCCGGGGGAGCGTGCCCCGGCCGGCCGGCCGGCGACGACTGCGGGGGCGGCCCGCCGAGGCCGCGCGCCGGTCCCTGGCAGCCCTGCGCGGCCGCGATACCGAGCGCCACCAGCAGCGTCACCACCACGAAGACGAACAGGCGCTGCCGCAGCAACCGGGGGTTCGCCGGACGCCGCCCGGTCCCGGTCGGCCTGGCCCCGGGACGGGTGCCCGGCCTGCCGTTGGTGCCGTTCGTGCCGTTGGCGGGGCCGGGCCGCTTGCCCGGGCGGACCGCGCCGCGCGCCGTCCGGGGC
>NZ_JBHWZJ010000594.1:0-2759 GCF_042728415.1 Streptomyces sp. NPDC060198
CGGTGCTTACCTCCACCCGGCCCGCCCCGCGGGGCCACCGCCCCCCCGCCCCCCCCGTCCCACTCCCGCTCGGGGCGACCCTGACCGCCGTGGCCGGCCGGCTGGGGATCACCGTCGGCGAGGAGGCGGCCGGAGCCCGTTGACGAGTGTGACCTGGCCGCGGCGGCTCCCGGCGGTGGCGATAGGCTGCGGGCCCGTCGAACAGGGGAGCCGTTCATGGCAGTTCACATCCGGTCGCGTGGCTGGATACCGGCCCTGGTGCTGGGAGCATCGCTGATGGGCTGCAGTGCCGCGACCTCCGGCGGGGGGCCGGGCGACGACGTCCCGCAGGTGGACCCCTCCGTAGCCGCTGCGAAGGTCGAGGCCGCGCGGGTCAGCGCCTCCCCGACGCCCGCGTCCGACCCGGTGGAGGTCACGGCGGACCCGGACAGGCCTGAGCTGGTCCGCGACGCCTTCGCCGGGCTTCAGGCCACTTACCAGGACAACTGCGCTCCCGGAGAAGGGAATTGCGGGTATTTCCTGGGCCGGGTCGACGAGGAGCTCGTGGCCCTGAACAAGGCGATGAGGGCGGACGGGCAGGGACCGGGCCACTTCAAGGAGCCCCTGGCCTGGATCGACACGTTGTTCACGACGCTGGACGGCGACCTCTCCACCCCGAACCTGGAGAAGCACCGCACCGAGCTGATCGGGACCCGGGACCGCATCAACAGCTGGATGCAGGGCCACCCGGAGGACTACCGCTGAGGTAACCGGTCACGACGGCCCGGCCGCCTGAAGGCTGCCCCGCGTTCGGGACCGCTCCCCATGAGGAGCGGTCCCGGACGCACCACCCACCCGCACCGCCCGCATCCGCGCCCGGCGACGGGGCCGGCAGGCGGCGCCCACGGTCACGGAGCCGGGGCCCTCGGCGCCCGTGGATCGCGTCGGTCACCGGGTGTACCGCTTCTGCGGCACCTGCGGTCACCCACGGGTACGGGAGCGCTCCCACCAGCTCCGCAGGCGGCCCCGTCACCTCCGAGCGAGCACAGCGGCGAGCGCTGCCGCGCCGATCAGCTCCGCGTCCCGGCCCAGCTGGGCGGGGAGGATGTCGAGAGAGGCGGCGATCGCGGGCTGGGCGCTGCGGTGCACGGTCGCCGACACCCCCTCCAGGAGCGCGTTTCCGGCGGCGCCGAGTTCGCCCCCGATGATGACGGCGGCCGGGTTGAGCAGGTTGCTCAGGACGGACAGCACCTCGCCGAGGATGCGGCCCGCGTCGTTCAGGATCCGCCAGGTGGTGGGATCGTCCGGCCGGTCACCGAAGGAGACGTCCTGGCCCGGGCTGGGGCGGGTGTGGGCGATCTGCGCCTTGACCGACTCGACCGACACCACCGCCTCCAGGCAGCCGCGTCGGCCGCACCGGCACAGTTCGGTGTAGCCGGGCAGTGGTGTGTGGCCGATCTCCCCGGCGAACCCCAGAGCCCCCCGGTACGGCTCGCCGCCGAGCACCATCCCCGCGCCGATGCCGTGGGACGCCTTCACGTAGAGGAAGTCGGAGTAGCCCTGGCCCGCACCGCACCGCAGTTCGCCGTAGGCCCCGAGCACCGCGTCGTTCTCGACGTGCACCCGAAGACCCAGCCGGCGTTCGAGTTCCTTCCTGGGATCGAGACCGACCCAGCTGGAGAGGATGGTGGGCGAACGGACCAGCCCCGTGGCGGAGTCGAGCGGTCCCGGGATTCCGGCGACGACGGTCGAGTGGTCGTCGACGGAGTGCTCCCGGCGGAGCTCCCCGAGCATGTCCGCCGCTGTGTCCAGGGCTTCGGAGGCGCAGAGATCAACGTTCAGGTCGGCACGTCGCCGGGCCAGCATCCGGCCCGTGTCGTCGACGACGGCCGCCTTGACGTGGGTGTGTCCGAAGTCGAGTGCCGCGGAGCTGCCCCCGCCGGGGACACATCTCAGCACGCCGGCCGGGCGTCCGCTGCCGCTTCCCGGCCCCTTGGCCTCCGGGTCCTCCTCCCTCACACGCTGCTCGGCGATGAGCCGGGAGACCGCGTGATTGACCGTGCTCCGGGAAAGCCCGGTGACTGCCACGAGTTGCGCGCGTGTGAGAGCACCGCCGCCCTGGATGACCCGGAAGATCTCTTCCCTGGTTCTGTTGCGAGGTGAGGACCGATCGGAAGCCACATCCATGGGCCGATGATAGTGGCACGGCCAGTTCTGCCCGTCATTGGCAAAACAGCCCCTTCCGTTTACCGCAGAGTCCTGGAAATGCCCCTGTTTTTACTTTTTGACCGTCCAAAAGCCACTCCACAGTCTCCTCTTTCGGTGGGCCGTCTCGCCCAGGCGACGGCGGTTCTGCGGTCCTCCGCCCTGGAAGGGGCCGTCGCGACCCTGTCCCGCCGAACGACGGCGCAGGATGGTCCTTCGGGAGAACCACGACGTGAGCCGGGACCGGGGCCGGGGGCAGAGACCGGGAGTCGGGACCGCCGCCGGGCCGGAATTCGCGGCGGGAATCCGCGGCGCCGGCCCGCGGGAGCGAGCGGGCCGACGGGAAGGCCAGGTGAACGGCTGGCGGACACCACCCCCACCGTCCCGGCCCACCGCCGTCGCCGGCAGCCAACCGGGAGAACATCCGCGCAGGTCAAGCAAGGTGTGACGACAAGGGATCCGGCGCCGGGGCCGACGCGCTTCCGCCGCCGTCGATACTTCACCCGGCCACGCGCGGGTCACACCGTGTTCACGGAGCTCGCCAAGAGTCGGAAAGGAGGCGCAGAGTCCCGCCC
>NZ_JBHWZJ010000595.1:0-2752 GCF_042728415.1 Streptomyces sp. NPDC060198
CCTGACCGGGTCGTCGTTCGCCAAGGTCGCACGCGGAATCCGCCGACTGTGACGAACCGCCGTGGCGGTAGGCGATTTCGGTGGCCGCGTCGGGGTGCGTCGGCGGCGATGGCGGCGGCTGTCAGGCGGGCGAGGAGGACCGGCGGTCCGAGCGGGCGACGTACCCCGCGCCCAGGCCCAGCAGGACCGTTCCGCCGATCAAGTACGGCGTGCTGCCCACGCCGGAACCGTCGCCCGCCTGGGCGAACGACCGGCTCGACGAGCCGTACGACCCGTCCTCCCGCTGCACCGGGGCGGTGGCGGTGGTTCTCGCCGCCGCGGTGTGCGAGGACGTGTCGTCCGTGTTCTTCGCCGACGGTACGAAGCAGAGCGCGCCCAGCACGATGCCCGCGGCGGAGACGGTCAGCAGTGTGCGACGAGTGATGGTCACAGATTCGATCCCCTGACGACGACCTTGAGTTGACCCCCGTGGGCCGATGGTACGACCTTCATCCAGGAGCACCGCGCGGCCCCGGCGCGTCCGGCCCCCCGGCTGACGTGCCGCCCCGCGAACGGACCGCCCCGCAGCGGGTCGCGGGAGCGCGCGGAAGCCGGAGCCCTACGCTCCGGCTTATGAGCACTTCGGAAAGCACGCACGAGAACACGGCACGGGGCCTGGCGCGGGACACCCGGGAGGCGGCGAGGGAGGACGCTCCGGAACCCGCTTTCATCCGACTCCAGGTGGAGCTGGTGGTGGAGGTCACCGATCTGGAAGCCCTGACCGGCACCGCCCTGGAAGCGGTCGCCGCCGAGTACGAGGACACCCTCCCCGACCCCGACGACCACGGGACGGAAGGGGAGCGCAGGCATGCCGAGTCCCTCGTCCGGGCAGACGCCGCAGAGGCACTCGCTTCGCTGATCGACCCGTTCGACTTGGTCAGCGCCGTGCCGGGGATCGAGCTCGCGCAGGCTTCGTGGAGCAGCGAGGCCGTCGAGCACGATCCCGAGGACGACGACGAGTACGACGCGGAGGCGTACGAGTACTACGACGCCGACGACGAGGAAGGCGAGGACAGCGAGGGCGGCGGGGCCGGCGGGCGGAAGTAGCCGGAGGACCGACCCGCGGGACGGCCCCGGCCGGTACCCCCCACCGGGGCCGGGGCGCCGACGAGATCGGAGGGGCGACTGCGCGGACGAGCCGCGCGCGGGCGACCGGTCCGACCCGCGAGAAGACCGGTTCCGGGCCGTCGGACGGCCCGGAACGGAACCGCACCGGACCGGTCGCGCGGAGGCGGGAACCAAAAGCCGCCGGGGACGCGTCGATGAGTGGTGTTCCCCACATCCCGTGCGGATGTGGAACGGATCGCCACCGACCGGGGTTCTGGAACATTGACGGGGATTCGCGTCTGGCGGCGCCGTTACGGGGATTTTGGGGAATTGGCAACGATGGAGAAGCGTGTGATCACGGACAGCAAGCGGCGTAAGGGCCTGATGGCCGCGTCCGCCCTGCTCGGCGGCGTGCTGGTGCTCTCGGCGTGCAGCGGCGGCGACGATTCCAGTCCCTCCGCGAGCAGCTCCCAGAAGTCCCAGGCACAGGTCGACGAGGCCGCGGCCCAGGACGTGTCCGAGGCCCAGATATCGATCGAGCCGAAGAACGGATCGACGAACGCCAGCATCAACAACGCGGCCAAGGTCACCGTCGCCAAGGGGACGCTGACCACCGTCACCATGACGACCGCCGCGGGCGACGACGTGGAGGGCACGCTCGCCGCGGACGGGAAGAGCTGGAAGCCCGCCGCGCAGCTGGAGCGCTCGACCACGTACAAGGTCAGCGCCTCGGCCAAGGACTCCAAGGGCCGTGTGGCCCACGAGAACGGCTCCTTCACGACCGTCTCGCCCGACGACAGCTTCATCGGGAACTTCACCCCCGAGGACGGTTCCACCGTCGGCGTCGGCATGCCGGTCTCGATCAACTTCAACAAGGCGATCACCGACAAGGCGGCCGTCCAGGCCGGCATCACCGTCACCTCCAGCAGCGGCCAGGAAGTCGTCGGCCACTGGTTCAACTCGCAGCGGCTCGACCTCCGCCCCGAGGACTACTGGACGGGCGGCTCCACCGTCACGCTGAAGCTCGCGCTGGACGGCGTGGAGGGCGCGGACGGCGTCTTCGGAGTGCAGCAGAAGACGGTCACCTTCAAGGTGGGCCGCAACCAGGTCTCCACCGTCGACGCCAAGGCGCACACCATGACCGTCACCCAGGACGGGAAGACGATCAAGACGATCCCGATCTCCGCCGGATCGCCCGACAACCCCACGTACAACGGCCAGATGGTGATCTCCGAGAAGTACAAGGAGACTCGGATGGACGGCGCCACGGTCGGTTTCACCGACGACGACGGCAAGGGCGAGTACGACATCAAGGACGTCCCGCACGCCATGCGCCTGTCGAACTCCGGCACTTTCGTGCACGGCAACTACTGGGGCAGCTCCAGCATCTTCGGCTCGGCCAACACCAGCCACGGCTGCGTCGGTCTTCAGGACGTCAAGGGCGCCGGCGACGCCGACCAGCCCGCGGCGTGGTTCTACAACCACTCGCTCATCGGCGACGTCGTCATCGTGAAGAACTCCCCGGACAAGACGATCTCCCCGGACAACGGCCTCAACGGCTGGAACATGAGCTGGTCCGAGTGGACGGCCGACTCGGCCGCCTGATCCCGGCACTCCCCGTCCCCGCCCCGAGGGCGGTGGCACCCCGGTCCGCACGGACCGCCGG
>NZ_JBHWZJ010000596.1:0-2749 GCF_042728415.1 Streptomyces sp. NPDC060198
CCGGTGCACGGCGGTCTGGTGCATGCCGTCGCGCAGCATGTCGTTGACGGGCGCGTGGGTGCGGTTGATCGGGAGCTGCGGGAAGTTCGGACCGCCCAGCCTGCTGATCTGGGTGTCGAGGTAGGAGAAGAGGCGTCCTTGGAGCAGCGGGTCGTTGGTGACGTCGATGCCCGGGACCAGGTTGCCGAGGTGGAAGGCGACCTGCTCGGTCTCGGCGAAGTAGTTCGACGGGTTGGCGTTCAGCGTCATCAGCCCGATCGGCTGTACGGGCGCCAGCTCCTCGGGCACGATCTTCGTCGGGTCGAGCAGATCGATGCCCTCGAACATCTGCTCCTCGTTGTCCGGGAAGGTCTGTACGCCCAGTTCCCACTGCGGGAAGGCGCCCGCCTCGATGGCGTCGGCGAGGTCGCGACGGTGGAAGTCGGGATCCACGCCGGCCGCGATCTGCGCCTCCTCCCAGACCAGGGAGTGCACGCCGAGCTTCGGCTTCCAGTGGAACTTCACCAGGGTCGAGGCGCCCTCGGCGTCGACCAGGCGGAAGGTGTGGACACCGAAGCCCTCCATCATCCGGTAGGAGCGCGGAATGCCCCGGTCCGACATGTTCCACAGCGTGTGGTGGGTCGCCTCGGTGTGCAGGGTCACGAAGTCCCAGAACGTGTCGTGCGCGCTCTGCGCCTGCGGGATCTCCCGGTCCGGGTGCGGCTTCCCGGCGTGGATCACGTCGGGGAACTTGATCGCGTCCTGGATGAAGAACACCGGGATGTTGTTGCCGACGAGGTCGAAGACGCCCTCCTCGGTGTAGAACTTCGTGGCGAACCCCCGGGTGTCACGCACCGTGTCGGCGGAGCCCCGGGAACCGAGGACGGTGGAGAACCGCACGAACACCGGTGTCTCGACGTCCTTCGCCAGGAACGCCGCCTTCGACAGCCGGGCCGCCGTCCCGTATCCCTGGAACACCCCGTGCGCCGCCGCGCCCCGGGCGTGGACGACCCGCTCCGGAATCCGCTCGTGGTCGAAGTGGGTGATCTTCTCCCGCAGGTGGTGGTCCTGGAGGAGTACGGGTCCGCGCGGACCGGCCTTGAGCGAGTGATCGGTGTCGTACAGCCGGGCACCCTGGGCCGTCGTCAGATACGCCCCGCTCTGCGCGTTCCGGGCCTGGTCCGCACCCGTCGGCTGCCCGGTGGGGCTGACCGTCTCCGGCCCCGTCTGGTCGGGCTTGGGCGGCAGCGGCTCCTGCGGTGTGGTCGGCTCCTGCGCGGACGGCGGACGCGAGCCCGGCGCCCCGGGTACCCCGCCGGGCGGCCCGTCGGTGCCCAGCAAGGCGTCCGCGGCCTTCTCGGCCGCCGCTTTCAGAGGGTTCTTCTTCTCACTCATGAGACGCTCCTCGATGTACCGAACTGCGGATGGACCCGTCGTCCGGAGACCACGTGCGCACATGGCGCATCGGCGGTCCGGGGACGACGGAAGAGGAAGTGCGGTGTCTGGGCGGACGCGGTGCCTGCGCCCCTTGCCGCCCGTCGCGTCGTGCCGCCGGGCGAAACCCCTCAGCCAAGGGGTTCGCGCAACGCCGTGCGGTTTTCGCGCCAGGCACTCAGGAGGTGCGCCGCGAGGCGGTCTTCGAGCAGCACGGTGGCTTCGATACCGAGGACCATGTCGGCGGCCAGCCAGGGCTCGTCCTCCAGCAGCCCGCCGATCACCTCGCGTCGCACGATCTGCTCGTGCACCGCGTCCGCCTCCACGTGCTCGTCGTAGAACCGCTGGGCGGCAGAGCCCGCGCCCACCCGGCGCAGTGCCTGGCCGAGCCGGCGTGAGCCGGGTGACGAAGTGATCTCCACCGCGGCGAAGTGCCCCACCAGCGCACCGCGCAGCGACCGGCGCAGGCCGAGAAGGGACATCAGGTTGACCGTGGCGAGCATCTCGGCCGGCGCCGCGTCCAGGTACGCCCCGTACGTGGTGTCCAGGTCGAGGTCGGCCATGAGGTCGGCGAACAGTCGCGCGTGGACGTTTTCGGCCCGGCCGGCCCCGAACTCGTCGTACTCGATGGCGACCATGGCCGCTTTCGCCCGCCCCCTGAGCCTGGGCACCACCCACAGATGGGGGTCGGCCTCCTTCAGGTGGTAGAGCGAGCGCAGCGCGGCGTACTCCCGCAGCTGCCAGAGGCTTCCCTCGTGCAGCAGGTGGTGGCTGACGCCGGTGCCGTCGTCACCCACCGGTTCCACCAGCAGCGACTGGACTGCCGTCGCCACGTCCGCGTCCCCGGACGTCCGCGCTCGCACGGCGGCGAGGAAGTGGCTCTCGGCCGCCGAGCGTACCGCCAGCAGCGCCGGGTCCCATTCCAGGTCCTCGCCTACTGAGGCGAACCCCCGGTAGTGCGTCTCGTAGAGGGCGTACAGCACCAGGTGCAGGTCGTCGCCGAAGGGGTCGGCCAGGCGCACCTCGGCGTCGGACGGCAGGGCTGGGCGGTCGCCGGCGAGGTAGCCGATCACGCGGGTGGAGAGGTCGCCCCGCGGGCGGGGCAGGCGAGGCCCGGCCTCTGTGCGGGCCGAGGAGTCCGGGCGCACCGGGCCGACGTGCGCCGGGGCGGCGGTCGTGAGCGGCTTCACTGTGTGGATTCCTCACTCGGAGTGGGGTCTTCGGCTCGGTCCGCATGGCGCTCCGGCTCCGGTGCGGCTCCGCCGGAGGACGACGAGAGCCTTTCGCGCCGACGGTGGCTCGTGTCGCACCACGGGTACGCACGACTACGTCGGCA
>NZ_JBHWZJ010000597.1:0-2748 GCF_042728415.1 Streptomyces sp. NPDC060198
CTACCGTCCCGGTCAGCGGTTGCGGAGCTTCTCCAGCAGCGTGCGCCCGCCCCCGGGCCGCGCCGCTCCGGCGTTCCCGGCCTCGGCCGGAGCCTTCCCGGAGTGCTTGTCCGTCGCGGTGGCCGGAGCCTTCGCGGTCCGTCCGTTCCCGTCCGCGGCCGTTGCCTTCGCGGTCCGGGTCACGCCCGCCCTCGCGGTTGCTGCCGCAACCCGCTGCCTCAAGCCGGCACGGCCGGCGGCGGGCGGCCGGCCGGACGTGTCCTCGGTCACCGGGGCGGTCGCCGGGACGGGCTCGGGACGGACCCTCGCGAAGGAGTGGTAGTGGTGGCTGATCCGGCGCCCGACGAACAGGTAACCGAGCAGCGCACCGGTGGTATTGAGGATCACGTCGTCGATGTCGAAGGCCCGGCCCTCCACGACGGCGCCCTGGGCCAGCTCCACGACCACCATGACCACGCCGGTCAGCAGGATCATGCGGAGCATCCGGAGCCGGCGCGGCACGAGCACCGGGATCAGCACCCCGAAGGGGGCGCCGAGCAGGATGTTCCCGCCCGCCTGCTTGCAGGCGGCGAGGAAGGTGTAGTCCTCGGCGTACTGCCGGAGCGAACGACCGGGGGTCATGTTCGAATGGGCGATCCCCGCCGAGGCGGGTGACGGCGTGAGTGTCACCTTCGCCAGGACGACGGAGAAGGCGACGAGCCCCACGAAGGCCACCACCAGAATGCCGGCGCGCAACAGCGCGTGCGCCCAACTTCTCTTCCGCACGGGGCGGTTCGCGTCTTCGGTCATGGCCATCGGATGCCCCGCGCCGGTCCGGTCACACCCCGATCCGGCCACGCCTCCCGACGGGCTTCGCCCGGGCGTCCTCGCGGCGGTCCCGGAACCTCCGTGGGCCTCCGGCCTCGCCGCGAGGACGCCCCGGCGGGGCGCGCGAGAGCACCCCACCGGGGCCTGCAACCATGTCGCCCATGGATTCACCGAAGAGGGACGACCTGCTGGCCGACGCCGTACGGCTGCGTACCGAGGGCGACGCGGAACAGGCCCGGGAACGGCTACTCGCCCTGACCGCGAGGTTCCCGAAGGACGCGGAGATCGCGTATCAGACGGCGTGGGCCCACGACGTCCTGGGCCTGGAGGCCGAAGCGGTGGCGTACTACGAGCGCTGCCTGTCGGGCGGGCACCTGGGCGAGGAGGACCGGCGGGGCGCGCTCCTCGGCCTCGGCAGCACCTACCGGGTGCTCGGCAGGTACGGGCAGGCCGTCGAAACGCTGCGGCAGGGGGTGGCGGAGTTCCCCGACGACGGCGCGCTCCACACGTTCCTGGCGATGGCGCTGTACAACACCGGCGAACACCACGAGGCGATGGGCCTTCTGCTGCGACTCGTCGCGTCGACCAGCGAAGACCCGTACGTGAGGCGGTACCGCGCCGCGATCGAGCATTACGCGAAGGGCCTCGACGGAACACCGTGACCCCGGTCGGCCGCACCGGTACTCCCCCGTCCGCCCCGAAACCTGGCTTCCCCTCGGACAACAGGTACTCCCCGAAAGGCCGGTTCGCGTACTCCTGAAGGTCATCCGCGCCTCCTATCGTGCTCCTCATTGACGCGTTCGCATCAACTTCGACGACGTAGGTGAGGGTGAGGGTCCATGAATCAGGGATGGCGCCGGTGGGCAACTGCCGCCGCGGCCGGGGTGTTCTGCGTGGCGGTCTCGGCCGGCAGCGCGCAGTCCGCCACGGGCCCGGGCGGCAGCTCGTACGGCGCGACTACGGGCGTCGGGGTGCACAACGCGTACGAGAAGTCGACTTACACCTACTTCGCCGACGCCCTCGACTCCGGTGCGGCGATGCTCGAACTCGACGTGTGGACCAATGTGTTCGGCAGCTCCTGGCGGGTGTCCCACAGCAACCCGCTCGGCAACGACAACAACTGCGAGAACGCGGCGAGCGCCGCCGAGCTGCGCAGCAAGGCGCGTAACCAGAACCTCGCCGGCTGCCTCTCCGACATCCGCGCCTGGCACGACGCCCACCCGGGACACCGGCCCATCGTGCTGAAGGTCGAGCTCAAGGACGGATTCCTCGCCACGAGCGGCCGCGGTCCGGCCGAACTGGACGCGCTGCTCACGGCGAAGCTCGGCGACGCGCTGTACCGTCCGGCCGACCTCGTCGGCTCGCACGCCACCCCCGACGAGGCCGTCACCGCCGGGGGCTGGCCCACGCGCG
Source organism: Streptomyces sp. NPDC060198 (assembly GCF_042728415.1). Taxonomy (NCBI): domain Bacteria; kingdom Bacillati; phylum Actinomycetota; class Actinomycetes; order Kitasatosporales; family Streptomycetaceae; genus Streptomyces; species Streptomyces sp. NPDC060198. The sequence continues at coordinate 2,221 of NZ_JBHWZJ010000597.1, forward strand.
ACGCGCTGGCGGGCCGTTTCCTGGTGGAGCTGATCCCGGGCACGGTCGAGGAAGGCAACCCGCTCGACACCCTGTGGACGGACCGCGAGTACGCCACCCGGCTGCGCGACCTCGCCGCGGCGGGCCGGCTGCGCGAGGCCTCGGCCTTCCCCGCCGTGCACACGGCGCAGGCCGGTGACCCCCGCACGCGGTACACCGACACCTCGATCCGGCCGTGGTTCGTGATCTTCGACGGGGATGCCTCCGCCTACGCGGGCGGTTCCATCGACACCGCCTGGTACGCCCGCAACAAGTACCTGGTGCTGATGACGGACGCGCACAACGTGGCGCCCGCCATCGACGGCACCAATCCGACGTCCGCCCAGGCGCTGGACCGGCTCACCCTCCTCGCGGGGAAGCACGCCAGCATCATCTCCGCCGACTGGCACGCGCTGACCGACGTGCTGTCCACGGTGGTCCCGCGCGCGGCCGGCTGACCGGCCCCTCGGGCACCGCGGTCTCACGCGCTCCCGGGCACGTCACCGGGGG
>NZ_JBHWZJ010000598.1:0-2734 GCF_042728415.1 Streptomyces sp. NPDC060198
GGTGGAGTTCGATCCCCCTCGAACTCCACCGGACCGGCGTCCCGCGAACTGCCGCAAGAGCTTTCCCCCGTGGCCCCGGTCCCCCGTGGCCCCTGGCTCCTGCGTCGTGCGCCCCCGTTGTGTCAAAGACACGGACCGTCCGCCGCCCCGTGCCGGCGGTCCGGGCACCGCGCCCCTTCCATGCCCCCACTCTTCCGTCCGAGCGGGTGGCGGCCCATCCGCACACCTACTCATCCGAGGCACTGGGTACGCGTACTCAGACCTGTGTGCGGGAGCCCATCCGCAGCCGCCGCGGGGTGGCTACGATCGCCTCCGTGTCCGTACTCCCCTTGGTCTTCACGAGCGGCTGGGCGAGCGGGATCAACGCGTACGCGGTGGTCCTGCTCCTCGGCGTCTTCGGCGCGACCGGCCTCACCGACGAGGTCCCCGCGTCCCTGCAGCGCACCGACGTTCTCGTCGTGGCCGCGCTGCTCTTCCTGCTGGAGGCGGTGGCGGACAAGATCCCGTATCTGGACACCGCCTGGGACACGGTGCACACCGTGGTCAGGCCGGTCTCCGGGGCGGTCGTCGCCGCGCTGCTGGCGGGCGACTCCGGATCGCTGCCGGAGCTGGCGGCGGGGGCGGTCGGCGGTTCGACGGCGTTGCTGAGCCACCTGGTCAAGGCCGGTACGCGCATGGCGGTCAACACCTCCCCCGAGCCGTTCACCAACGTGGTGGTCAGCACGGCGGAGGATCTCGGCGTGGCGGGGATCATCACCTTCGCGATATTCCATCCGGTGGCGGCGGCCTCCGTCGCGGCGGTGCTGCTGGCGCTCGGCCTGCTGGCGCTCTGTCTGCTCGCCTCCCGCATCCGCCGCTACCTCCGCCGCCGGGCGCAGCGGCGGCAGGAGCGGGAGACGGCCGGAGTCGGCCGGCGCTGGCCGTACGGCTGACCGGCGTACGGCTGACCTCCCGGCCGGCCCCGGCAGGCGGCGCGACCTGGCGCCCGGGCGTCGGCCGGTGGTCGATACAGTCACCGGCATGGCACGAATTGCGGTGATCGGCGCCGGGACGGGCGCCATGGCGGCGGCTGCCCGGCTCGCGGTGGCAGGCCACCGGGTGACGGTGTACGAGCGGTCGGACACGTACGGCGGCTCCCTCGGGCGGCATGAGCGGGACGGCTTCGTCTTCGACACCGGTCCGGCCCTGCTGCACCTGCCGGCCGTGCAGCGGGACCTCTTCGTCAAGACCGGCAAGGAGTCCCTGGAGCAGCGGGTGACGCTGACCCAGGTCGATCCGGCGAGCCATCACGTCTTCGCGGACGGCACCCGGGTCTCGCTGCCCCATGCCTCCCGGGCCGGAGTGGTCGCCGCCCTGGAGGGGGCGCTCGGCGGGGGCGCGGGAGCCCGGTGGGGCGAGTTCCTCGACCGGGCCCGGGATGCCTGGGACCGCTCGCGCCGGCCGCTGCTGGAGGAGCCGTTGCGGCCGGACTGGCAGGTGCTCGGCCGTGACCCGTACCCGGCCGTCCGGACGCGTCGGCTGCTGCGCGGAGCCCGGCAGGCCGCCACCCTGGCCGAGGTCGGCGCGTGGGAGCTGGCCGATCCCCGGCTGGCCGCCCTGCTCGACGGCTGCGCCCTGTCGTACGGCCTCGACCCGCGCGAGGCTCCGGCGAGCGCCGCGCTGCTGTCGTACATGGAGGAGACCTTCGGCACCTGGTACGTGGCGGGCGGGATGCGGGCGCTGGCCGACGCGCTGTACGAGCGGTGCCTGGCGCGGCGGGTGGAGTTCGTGTTCGGCGCCGAGGTGGTCAGGGTCGTGGAGAAGGACGGCCGGGCGGCCGGGGTGGAGCTGGCGGACGGTACGCCGGCCGAGGCCGACCACGTGGTCTTGGGCGTACGGCCCCGCCCGGACCTGGTGCCGGGGACGGCCCTGTGGGCGGACGGGGATGTTCCGGTGCAGCCGCACCCCGGGGCCGGGCGGCTGCCGGGCCGCTTCGTGGTGATGCTCTCGCTGCGCGGCGGCCGGGACACCGGGGCCCCGCACCGGACGGTGGTGCACGCGCCGGACGGGGCGGCGGAGCAGGAGGCGCTCTTCGCCGGGCGGCCGGCCGAGGTCCCCACGGTCACCGTGCTGCGCCCGGACGACCCGGCGACCCGGCCGGACGCGGACCACGAGGCGGTGACGCTGGTGGCCACGGTCGCCCCGCACGGCCCGGTGGACTGGAACGACCCCGCGTCGCGCGAGCGGTACACCGCGACGGTGATCGCCGCCGCCGCGAAGGCGGTCCCCGGGCTGCGCGAGCGGGTCCTGGACACCGAGGTGCGCACCCCCGCCGAGACCGAGGCGCAGACGGGGGCCGCCGGCGGTTCGGTGCCGCCACCCGCACTGGCGGGAGCCGCGGGGGCCCGGCTGCACGCGGCCAACCGCACCCGGCTGCCGGGGCTGTACCTGGCGGGCGGCTGGTCGCACCCCGGTGGCGGTCCCGCGCACGCCGGGATGTCGGGCGCCCTGGTCGCCGGACTGATCGTCGAGGGCGACGGCTTCAAGGGATCGCAGTGAACCAGGCTCGATGAGCCGGGCTCGATGACCCGGGCTCGATGACCCGGGCTCGATGACCCGGGCGCGCGACGCGGCCGGGACGACAGCTGCGTGCGCCCCCTCAACCCGGGGGGGGGGCCGCCGGGGCGGGGGGGGGGGGGGGGGAGTAACCGGTCCAGTGTGTTTTTAAAAAAAGACCCAGGCGCCCCAAGTAGGG
>NZ_JBHWZJ010000599.1:0-2691 GCF_042728415.1 Streptomyces sp. NPDC060198
CGGTGGTACCGGCCGCGGAAGTGGCCGTCGCCGTCGTGGTGCGGGTGCCGCCCAGCCAGGAGCGGCGGGCGCGGGAGCCGGTGGGGGCGGTGGAGGCTGTTGTTCCGGACGGGGAGTCGGCCGAGTCCGGCGTGGTGGGCTCCGCGGGTCCGACCGGCCTCCGCGGCGCGGCCTCCGGCGGCTCGGCCGCGGCCTCGGCCACCTTGGCCGGTGCCGGTGCCGGTGCCGGGGGCCGCTCCGGGGACGCTTCGCCCGGCGCTTCCTCCGCGCCGGGGGCGGCCACAGGGCGGACACGCGAGGTGCCGGCGGTCTCCGCGGCCGGACCCTCGTGGGGTCGCCCGGTGTCCTTCGGCGCCGGTCCCGCGCCGATCACTCCGGCACTGAGACGCGGCACCGCCGTCTCGGTCGGCCGTGATGACGCGCGGGACTCCTCCTCGGGGCCGTTCGCGTGTGCGTTTCCGCTCTCCGTCGCCGCCATCTCTTCTGCTCTCTTCGTCGATTCGTCGTCATCGTGTGGGTAGTGGGTGGTGGGTAGTTGGGGTGGTCGCGCACGGCGCGGTCCTCCGAAGAGGGCGAACGGGTGAAACCGACCACCCCTCACATCGGTGTGGTGACTGCCGGTGTCCGCTCCGCATCGAACAACCGGAGCCATGCGCGCGGCGGTTCGGGGAGGCGACGGAGTGCTGTCCGAATCTGCTCCGTGCTGTACGCGCCGGCACCGCGGAGCTCCCTCAGCCTCTCCAGTGCCTTTTCCTCGGCCCGTTGACGGGCTTTCGGACCGAGTGCCCTCGCGATGTCCTGCCCGAGACCGGCGAGAGTCGCGTCCAGCATGGCCTCGGGGGAGAGCTTCGCGACGGGTTTCGGGCTCAGTACGTCGTAGACCTCCTCCGACACCGTGTCCCACGTCTCGGTCGGCGGGGCGGCGATCGGCACGGAGGGCTCCTCGTCGTGGGAGCCGTCGAGACCGAGTTCCTGGAACTGCCTGATCAGCTCGTCCATCACGCTGTCGCTCGTCACCGTGCGGACGTCTCCCGTCAGGACGAACCCACTGGACGCCCTGCCGAGTTCGACGGCGTCGGCGAAGGACTGGGGGAAGACGTCGATCCATCCGCCGTTCCGGTCGCGTGCGTGCAGCGCGATGTCGACCGTCGAGGCGGAGGTGCTCTTTCCCGAGGTGAGGGCGAAGTTCTCGGCGGGAGAGAGCGCACGACCCTGCCGTGCGGCCGCCTTGCACACGATCATGTGGATCGTGAAGTCCTTCACCCTGCTCTCCTCGCCGCCCAGCAGACGCAGCACTTCGTCGATGGCCGGTCCGCCCGCACCGACGTCGCCTTCGTGGCCGACGACGTAGAGGGTTCCGCCCTCCTTGAGGTTGTCGAGGGAGGGCGCGAGGCCTTTGGCCTGAAGAGCGCCCAGCAGATACCCCGCCTCCGGCGACTCGGCCAGGACATGGACCGCGTCCCTCGCGGGCTCGATCGGCAGGTCCAGCACCGTCGGCGCGCCCGCCGGGGGAGCCGCACCCTCTGTGTCCGCCGTGACATGCACCGGATTCGCGCCCGAACCAAGCTGTGCCGGGGTGGAGTTGAACGTGTCGCGGGCAACCGCTCGCGGGGCCGCGGGCTTCTCGTGGTCGTGACGTACGGACCGGTCGAACCGGAGCAGCGGTGGTTCGGCGCTCGCGTCCACCGTGTGCTGACCGCTCGGCCCTTCGGCTCCCTGGTACTTCTGCGTGATCTCGATCGCCTGCTTCAGCAGAGCGCGGTAGTGGGTGACGGATGCGTCGAAACGGTCACTGATCCGTCGGATCTCCGCCCGCTCCGCCTCGCCGAGCACCACGGTGTCCATCGGTCCGGACGCGGCATCCGCTTGGTGCGCCAACGCCTGCTTGAACCAGGGAAGCCGGGCCTGGTCGTAGGCCACGGAGTTGTCCTTGACCGCGGTCTGGGCCTCGTTGACCGCGTTCCATGCCTCCGTGAGCCGGGGACGGGTATCCTCGGCCCCCAGGATGCCGAGGTTCATGGCCTCCGCCTCGGTGATCCACATCTCGACGGTCAGGTCGGCGGTGTCCCTGAGCGTCTTCGCCGAGCGTGAGTTCCCGGGCCCGAGCGGGCCGTCCTTGAAGTGCCGGGTGACCGCGACCTCGGCCAGAGCCGTGACGGGGACGCTGATCAGGAGGGCACGGCCTGTCAGCGGCTTCTCGTTGAAGCGTTGCTGGACGGCGTCCGCCTCCGTCGCGTTCACTCCCGCCGACGCGTTCACTCCCGTCTGGGGGAGTGCCGAGGCGGTGGCCGGGCCGAGAGCCGGAGTCAGCGCGGCGGCGAGGTTATGGCCGGACGAACTGCTCTCCGCGGTGCTCCGCGCGAGCCCCGTGCCCTGCCCGCGCAGCGTCTCCAGGCGCACGGAGTCGCTCATCCGGCGAATGACCGCCTTCTCGAAGTGGGCGGCCATGTGCACGACCACGTCGGCGCTGGTCCCGCCGAAGAACCCCCGATGGGTGAGGCCGGGCAGTCGGTAACCGCCCGTCAGGGCGGTTCCGTCGGCGAGGGCGCCGGCGAGGGCGACCGGACCGAGCCCCGACGCGACGTTTTTTGCCCGCCTCGTCGGTCATCACCGCGAAGCCGGCGGGCTGTGCGGCGGGCTCGGTGCGCGGCGTGAGAACCGCCGTGTTGCCGGGAGATTTCTCCATAGCAC
>NZ_JBHWZJ010000600.1:0-2655 GCF_042728415.1 Streptomyces sp. NPDC060198
GCGCGATCCGGCGCTGCTCGGCGGCGGGCAGCCGGGCGGTGGCCCCGTCCGCCAGCGGATCGACCAGGGAGAGCTGGCCGATGTCGTGCATCAGCGCCGCGTACTCCAGCACGGTCAGCTCGCGGCCCGCCAGCCCCAGCTCGCGGCCGACCGCGGTGGAGAGCTCGGCGACCCGGTGGGCGTGGCCGTGCGGGGTGTACCCGGCGATCTCGGTGGCGCGGGCCAGTGAGGCGATGGTCTGCCGGTAGGTCTCGCGGACCGCCGCGTACCGGCGGAAGGACACCTGGGTGAGAAGGAGCGGTACGCACAGCACGGGCAGCGCCCACAGCCCGGCGACGGCGACCCCGAGCGCCATCACGGCGCCGGTCGCGCAGACCGCCGACCCGATGCCGGGCAGGCCGCACAGTTCGTCGCGCAGGTGCGAGCCGAACGGGTAGCGGGTCCGCGCCGCCAGCACCGTCGCGGCGAGCACCGCGTCGCACAGCGCCGTCAGCCCCAGCAGCCCGACCAGGAAGGCGGCGTACGCGGGCCCCTCCCCCAGCGCCCCGGTGGACTGCTCGGCGATCCGCAGCGGCTGGAAGCAGACGGCGGCGAAGGCCACGGTCAGCACCCGCCGGGCCGCCCCGTCGAGGTCGGGACCGCCGCCGCACACCAGGGCGTGTCGCGAAAGCGGCCTCGGGACACGCCCCGGATGCGGTACGGCGGCAAGGAACTGGGCCGCGGTGACGACGGTGATCACCTGGAGCACCCCCTGCCCGGTGGGCTCCCCGGCGCTCCGCCCGAGCAGGGCGTACGCCAAGGCCCCGGCGGCGGCGAGCGGCGCGGGTTCCCGCTCGCCGGGCAGGGCGCCCCGGCGGGCGAGTTCGCCGACGGTGACGAGCGCACCGAAGGCGAGGGCGTGGCCCGGTTCGGCGAACCCGGACCGGAGGGTGTGGACCACGGCGACGAGGATCAGCACGAGAACGGCCACGTGCAGCGCGCGGACGGCGGGCGGCGGTCCGCCACCGGGACGCCCGGTCGGGAGGGTCACCGTTCGCTCCGTCCGTCGCCGTCGGCGGTCCGTGCCGCGCCCGCCGCTCCCCCGGCGCCCGGCGCCTGACCGCGCGGGGGCGGCAGCGTGGCCTCGTCCGAGGGCACGGCGACCGTCGCAGCCGACCAGTCGTACCGGTCCAGGGCGCGGACCAGCGCGCGCACCATCCGGGGGTCGAAATGGGTGCCCGCGCAGCGGCGCAGTTCCTCCACGGCGGCGGCCACCGGGCGCCCGCGCCGGTAGGAGCGGTTGGAGGTCATCGCGTCGAAGGCGTCGGCGACGGCGACCACCCGGGCGGACTCGGGGATGTGGGCGCCCCTGAGCCCGTGCGGATAGCCGCTGCCGTCCAGCCGCTCGTGGTGGTGGAGGATCGCCGCCCTGGCCTCGTCGAGGAAGCCGATGCCGCGCACGATCTCGTGGCCGTACTCGGGATGGAGTTCGATGACCCTCCGCTCCTGTGGGGTGAGCGGTCCGTCCTTGCGCAGGACCCGGGTCGGCACGCCGAGCTTGCCGACGTCGTGCAGGGTGCCGGCGAACCGCAGGGCCTCCACCCGCTCGGGCGCCATGCCGATCTCACGGGCGATGAGGACGGACGCGCGGCCGACGCGCTCGCTGTGGCCACGCGTGTAGGTGTCCTTGATGTCGACGGCCTGGACGAGGGCGCGGATGGTGGCCCGGTGCGCGGCCTGCTCCCGGTGGTACTGGGCGAAGACCCAGCAGGAGATGTACATGGGCAGCAGCACGAAGAGCGAGGAGAGCGGGCCGTAGGGGCCGCGCCACAGGACCGCCATCATCAGCCCGGCGAGCGCGTGCACGAGATGCGGCCCGACCGAGGAGGCGAACAGGCCGTGCCAGGCGTTCCGTACGGGCACGTGTTCGGCGGGTACCCGGATGGCGCCGTCGAGCAGGGCGAGGACGAGGCTGAACACGAGAGCGGCGGCGCAGGCGGGCACCAGCACGTGGGGGAAGTCGGGCACGGCCCCCCGCTGGCCGCCCGGCCCGTGCTGCCCGCCGAGCGCGGCCGGGCCGCCCAGCGCCCCGAAGACCGAGGAGGCCGCCCGGACGGTGAGGGCGAGCTGCGCGGCGCGCCAGATCCGGCGGGCGGCGGACGGCCCGTGCTCGACGCGGCCGGCCAGCGCGCCGGGTACGGCGACGAGCGCGGCGGCCGCGGGCGGCAACAGGAAGGCGGCGGCGAGCAGGAACGGGAAGAACGATCCCGCGCGGACCGGCACACGCTCACCGAAGAAGGGGCAGCGGCCGGGAAGTTCGCCCGCCAGGTAGAGCGCGGCAAGCAACCCGAGGGTCGGCCAGGCGACGGGATCACCCCCCGCCCCGGCGGGCACCTGCCCGGCCCAGGGGACTCGGGCGAACACGGGGCTGAGACACCCGACCGCACAGACCGCCACGACCGCGATGAACGCCCGTGCCGCGACCGGTGTTCTCCTCATGCCTGCACCCGCCCCGCGTGGTCGATGGAGGCGTCACGCTAGCGAGTAGTCGGAGCTCAGGGGCCGCAACGATCCCGATTAGCGCGTTCGGGTGATGCGTCGGGGCCCGGATGCCACGGCCCGGGAACCGGGTCCGTCCGGACGCGGAACGGCCGGGAGGCGCACCGCGTCCCGCGC
>NZ_JBHWZJ010000601.1:0-2631 GCF_042728415.1 Streptomyces sp. NPDC060198
CCTCTTCGAAGGCGCGGGCCGTCGCCCGTACCCAAACGCTTCTCAAGGGCACCAACGGCATCGGTACGGTCCGCCGTACGGTGCTTCCCGGTGGTCTCCGTGTCGTCACCGAGACCCTGCCCTCCGTACGCTCCGCCACCTTCGGGATCTGGGTCAACGTCGGCTCGCGCGACGAGACCCCGACCCTGAACGGCGCGACCCACTACCTCGAACACCTCCTCTTCAAGGGCACCGGCACGCGCAGTGCCCTGGACATCTCCTCCGCGATCGACGCGGTCGGCGGCGAGATGAACGCCTTCACGGCGAAGGAGTACACCTGCTACTACGCGCGGGTCCTCGACACGGATCTGCCGCTCGCGATCGACGTCGTCTGCGACATGCTGACCGGCTCGCTGATCAACGCCGAGGACGTCGACGCCGAGCGCGGAGTCATCCTCGAAGAGATCGCGATGACCGAGGACGACCCGGGCGACTGCGTGCACGACCTGTTCGCGCACACGATGTTCGGCGACACCCCGCTCGGCCGCCCGGTCCTCGGCACCGTCGACACGATCAACGCGCTGGACCGCGGGCAGATCGCCCGCTTCTACAAGAAGCACTACGACCCCAGGCACCTGGTCGTCGCCGCCGCGGGCAACGTCGACCACGCCACGGTCGTACGCCAGGTCCGCAAGGCCTTCGACCGGGCCGGGGCGCTCTCGCGCACCGACGCCGAGCCGATGGCCCCGCGCGACGGCTCCCGCGTCCTGCGCACCGCCGGCAAGGTCGAGGTCGTGGGCCGCAAGACCGAGCAGGCGCACGTCGTCCTCGGGATGCCGGGCCTCGCACGCACCGACGAACGCCGCTGGGCGCTGGGCGTGCTCAACACCGCCCTCGGCGGCGGCATGAGCTCGCGCCTCTTCCAGGAGGTCCGCGAGAAGCGCGGTCTGGCCTACAGCGTGTACTCGTACACCTCGGGCTTCGCCGACTGCGGCCTCTTCGGCGTGTACGCGGGCTGCCGCCCGAGCCAGGTCCACGACGTCCTCAAGATCTGCCGGGACGAGCTCGACAAGGTCGCGGCCGACGGCCTGCCCGACGACGAGATCGCCCGGGCCATCGGGCAGCTCTCCGGGTCCACCGTCCTCGGCCTGGAGGACACCGGCGCCCTGATGAACCGCATCGGCAAGAGCGAGCTGTGCTGGGGCGAGCAGATGTCGGTCGACGCGATGCTGGCGGAGATCGCGGCGGTCACGCCCGACGACGTCCGCGCGGTCGCCGCCGAACTGCTCGGACAGCGCCCCTCGCTCTCGGTCATCGGCCCGCTCAAGGACAAGCAGGCGGACCGTCTCCACCACGCCGTGTCCTGAGCACAGCACGGCAAGGGCCGCCCTCACGGCCCGTACCCTCCCTTCGATCAAGGAAGCAGAGCACATGAGCAAGCTGCGTGTGGCCGTCATCGGCGCCAAGGGCCGCATCGGATCGGAAGCGGTACGGGCCGTCGAGGCCGCCGAGGACCTGGAGCTGGTGGCCGCCCTCGGCCGGGGCGACGCGCTGGAGGCCCTTGAAGAGGCCGGCGCCCAGGTCGTGGTGGAACTCACCAACCCCGACGCCGTGATGGACAACCTGGAGTTCTGCGTACGCAACGGCATCCACGCCGTCGTCGGCACCACGGGCTGGACCGACGAGCGCCTCGCACGGCTGAACGGCTGGCTGGAGGCGTCCCCGGGGACCGGTGTGCTCATCGCGCCGAACTTCTCCATCGGAGCCGTCCTCACCATGAAGTTCGCGCAGGCGGCGGCGGTCTGGTTCGAGTCGGTCGAGGTCATCGAGCTCCACCACCCGAACAAGGCCGACGCACCCTCCGGCACCGCGACCCGGACGGCTCAGCTCATCGCCGCAGCCCGCGCCGAGGCCAAGGTCGCGCCGCAGCCGGACGCCACCGCGACCGGGCTGGAAGGGGCCAGGGGTGCCGACGTGGACGGTGTCCCGGTGCACTCCGTACGGTTGCGCGGGCTCCTCGCGCACCAGGAGGTACTGCTCGGCGGTGAGGGCGAGACCCTCACCCTGCGCCACGACTCGCTGCACCACAGCAGCTTCATGCCCGGCATCCTGCTGGGGACCCGCCGCGTGGTCACCACTCCCGGCCTCACCTTCGGGCTGGAACACTTCCTCGATCTGAACTGACGGTCCCTGCCATGCGCGCAAAGATCTCGTACCTCGTCACCGCCGCCGTGCTGGTCTTCTACTTCGTCCTGGCCGGCAGCAGGGGGCTGCTCCTCATCCGGCACGGCACCCTGATCACCGTCACCTTCGGCGTGGCGGTGCTCATCCTGCCGGTGATCGGTGTCTGGTTCCTCTGGAAGAACACCCAGTTCGTGCGGAGGGCCAACGCGCTCGCCGCGGAGCTGGAGGCCGAGGGCGGGCTGCCGGTCGACGAACTCGTCCGGACCCCGTCCGGCCGGATCGACCGGGATTCCGCCGACGCCGTCTTCGCCCGCCGCCGGGAGGAGACCGAGGACGCGCCGGACGACTGGCGCTGCTGGTTCCGGCTGGCCGTCGCCTACCAGGACGCCCGCGACACGCCCAGGGCGCGCAAGGCGATGCAGCGCGCCATCGCCCTGCACGCACACAAGCCGGTACGCGCCGCCTGAG
>NZ_JBHWZJ010000602.1:0-2620 GCF_042728415.1 Streptomyces sp. NPDC060198
CACGCGCGCCCGGGTCCTCGTACATGCGTGCCCGCCCGTTCGTATCCGCCGGGTGCTACGCCCCCGGGTGCCTGAGCGCGGCCACCGCTGAGGCGGCGAGGTCGTCCAGGTACCCCTTCGGCAGGCCGCTGCGGACCACCACGAGCCGCCAGTACAGCGGCCCGACGATCAGGTCCAGCGCGCGGCCGGGGTCGCTGCCCTCCGGCAGCTCGCCCCGGGCCACCGCCGCCCTGACGACGACGGCCGCGACGCCCTGCTGCGGGTCGAGGAGCGCCGCCTTGATCGTGTCGGCGATCTCCGGGTTCCGGGCCGCCTCCACGAGCAGGTCCGGGATCACCTGGGAGGCGACGGGGTGGCGCAGCGCGTACGAGGCGAGTTGGAGGACCGCCCGTACGTCCCCGTACAGCGAGCCGGTGTCGGGGGTCGGCATGCCCTGTTCGGCGACGGCCGCCACCAGGTCGAGCACCAGGTGCAGCTTGGACTTCCAGCGCCGGTAGACCGCGGTCTTGCCGACGCCCGCGCGGCGCGCGATGCCCTCCATGGACATCCGGGCGAAGCCCACCGCGGCCAGCTCTTCGAAGACGGCGCCGCGGATCGCGTCGGTCACGTCCTCGCGCAGCACGGCGGCGCCCGCCGGGGTACGGCGCCGGGGTCCGGGTTGGGTGCTCATGCCTCAAAGGATATCCGTAACGACGAAACGGTTGCGTCCCGACGCACATACGATTTACGCTCAGCGTGGCGACGAAACGGTCCCGTCCCATCGTTGTTCAGCGGTTGCCCCGCAGTTCAACGCCCGTTTCCCGCCCGTTGCGCTTGTTCTGTTCCAGCCTTCAACGCCTGTTCCCAGCCTCCGTCGAAAGCGATCGTGGTGAGCCAGACAGCAGCTCCGCCGGCCCCAGGGCCGGCCGAAACCGATCCCGCCGCACTCGCCCCGGTCTACGCGCCGGGCGAGCTGGCGGCGCTCGCCGCCCGCCACGGCCTCACCGTCAGCGGCGCCCGCCCCTCCCTCGCGTCGTACATCGCTCAGCTCTGGGGGCGCCGGCACTTCATCCTGGCGTTCGCCACGGCCAAGCTGACGGCGCAGTACAGCCAGGCGAAGCTCGGCCAGATCTGGCAGATCATGACGCCGCTGCTCAACGCCGCGGTGTACTACTTCATCTTCGGCATCCTGATGAACACCAAGCGCGGGGTCGCCGACTTCGTGCCGTTCCTCGTCACGGGTGTCTTCATCTGGACCTTCACCTCCAGCTCGATCACGGCGGGCACCCGCGCGATCAGCGGCAACATCGGGCTGGTGCGCGCCCTGCACTTCCCGCGCGCCTCGCTGCCGGTCGCGCTCGCCCTGCAGCAGCTCCAGCAGCTGCTGTTCTCGCTCGGCGCGCTCGTGCTGATCCTGCTCGTCTTCGGGCAGTACCCCAGCCCGACCTGGCTGCTCGCGATTCCCGCCCTCACTCTCCAGGCGCTGTTCAACACCGGCGTCTCGATGTTCGTGGCACGGATCACCGCGAAGACCCCGGACATCGCGCAGCTCATGCCGTTCCTGCTCCGCACCTGGATGTACGCGTCCGGCGTGATGTGGAGCCTCGACTCCCTCCTCACCGAGGACCGGGTCCCGCACTGGGTCATCGTCGCGCTGGACTGCAACCCGGCGGCCGTCTACATCGACCTGATGCGGTTCGCCCTGATCGACAGCTTCACCGGCGACCAGCTGCCCCCGCACGTATGGGCGGTGGCCACGGCGTGGGCACTGCTCTGTGCCGTCGGCGGCTTCGTGTTCTTCTGGAAGGCCGAAGAGAGGTACGGACGTGGCTGACACGACCGCGGAGCGGGAGCCCACCGTCGTCGTCGACGACGTGCACATCACCTACAAGGTCAACGGTGCCAAGGGCGGCCGGGGCAGCGCGACCTCCGCGCTCAGCCGGATCATCACCCGCCGCCAGAGTCCGGGCGTACGCGAGGTGCACGCCGTCAAGGGCGTCAGCTTCGCCGCGTACAAGGGCGAGGCGATCGGCCTCATCGGCTCGAACGGCTCCGGCAAGTCCACCCTGCTCAAGGCCATCGCCGGGCTGCTCCCGGCGACGAAGGGCAAGGTCCACACGCAGGGCCAGCCCTCGCTGCTCGGCGTGAACGCCGCGCTGATGAGCGATCTCACCGGCGAGCGGAACGTCGTGCTGGGCGGGCTGGCGATGGGCATGTCCCGCCAGGAGATCCGCGAGCGGTACGACTCCATCGTCTCCTTCTCCGGCATCAACGAGAAGGGCGACTTCATCACCCTGCCGATGCGGACGTACTCCTCCGGCATGGGCGCCCGGCTGCGGTTCTCCATCGCGGCGGCCAAGAGCCACGACGTGCTGCTGATCGACGAGGCACTCTCCACCGGTGACGCCAAGTTCCAGAACCGGAGCAAGGACCGGATCAAGGAACTCCGCCAGGAGGCCGGCACGGTCTTCCTGGTCAGCCACAGCAACAAGTCGATCCTGGAGACCTGCGACCGGGCGATCTGGCTGGAGGCGGGCGTCCTGCGGATGGACGGTCCGGCGAAGGACGTCGTCGCCGCGTACGAGCGGTTCACCAAGAAGTAGTCCCCGTTCCCACGCAAGCGGAAGGGGGGCTCCGGGCC
>NZ_JBHWZJ010000603.1:0-2616 GCF_042728415.1 Streptomyces sp. NPDC060198
CCACACACGCGATGTGGCCCGCCGTCGGTGTACCCGGGACACGCCGCGCACCCCCTCCGCCGCCCCCGCCTGCTGCAATGGGCGTCATGAGCGACGACGACGCGTCCCCTGCCGACGCGCACACGGCCTTTCTCCGTCTGCTGCACGCCCAGCGCGTGTGGGACACCGAGCTGCCCGGCTTCGACCCGGCGACCGCTCCCGACGCGCCCGTCCCCCTCTTCCACGCGTGGTTCGCCGAGGCCGTGGCCGCCGGGCAGCCCGAGCCGCACACCATGGCGCTGGCGACCGTCGACGCCTACGGCCACCCGGACGTGCGGACGCTGATGCTGCACGACGCGGACGACCGCGGCTGGCGGTTCGCGACCCACGCCACCAGCGCCAAGGGCCACCAGCTCGCCGCCCACCCGCATGCGGCGCTCGATTTCTACTGGCCCGTCCAGGGCCGGTCCGTACGAGTACGCGGCCCGGTCGCCCTCGGGTCGGCCGAGGAGAGCCGGGCCGATCTGCACGCCCGCTCCACCGGCGCGCTCGCCTCGGGCCTGGTCGGCCGCCAGAGCGAGGTGCTGGCGGATGCCGGGGAGCTGGCGCGCGCTTCGGACGCGGCGTGGCGGCGGGCGCGGGACGAGCCGGACGCGGAGGTGGCGAGCTGGCAGCGGTACGTCGTCCAGCCGCAGGAGGTCGAGTTCTTCCAGGGCGACCCCCGCCGCCGCCACGTGCGGCTCCGCTACCGCCGCCGGGGAACGGGGTGGGTGCGGGAGCTGCTCTGGCCGTGACGGACCCGGCGAGGAAGGGCCACTGGGCAGCAGCCGCCCCTACCGACCAGGTGGGTTCCGGCTCAGCCCGAGGGCGTGCCGGGCGGCCTCCCGTACCAGAGCGCTGAGGCAGGCGGTCCCGTCGGCCTGGGGGATGCCGCTCTGCCAGGCGCTGACGGAGAACCACTCGCCGTCGGTGAGTGGCACAAGCGCCTCCCCGGGTTCGACGTTCCCGGGGAGGGCCGGCACGCGGACCAGGATGATGCTCGTGCCGTACGCGACCGCTGCGGCCACACCTCCGGCCGAGAGGACCGGCACACCGTAGGCGGACCCCACCGCGTGGCCCGACGCGAGGGCGATGAAGCGTTCCTCCAGGTCGGGATGGGTGTGCAGCTGCCACCCGTCGAGTTCCATGTCGTACGGCTCGACGGGCCGCGCGGCGTGTGCGCGGAGGTAGTCGAGCAGTGCGAGGTTCTCCGGGCGATCCGGGTCCGGAGGTACAGGTGCGCTGCGTCCTCTCCGCGTCATACGCGTGACGGTAGCGGCGCTGCGTCACCCATGACAGGGGGAGCGCGGGTTCCAGGCCGTCGCCGGGCCGCCCACCGCCGGAACCCTGCGCTCCTGTTCTCCGGACCCCCCACGGCACACCGGACAGCACACCGGACCAGAGGTGCAGCTCAGCTTTGTCGCCAATTCACCTGGCGTTTCCCCCTCGCTCGCCCGGCAAAAGCAGGCTCACCCCCATGAACACCATGAACCGCGCCAAGGTCTCCGCGGCCGTCGCCGCCGCCGCCCTGCTCGTCGGGGCCGGCGCCTCGGCCGCTTCGGCCACCTCTCACCACGCTCCGGCCCACCAGGGCAAGGCGTCCGCCTCACGCGAGCACAGCCAGCGGATACCCTTCACCGCGGCCAACGTGACGGCGAACGACGACGGTTCGTACACCCTCACCTGGACCGCCCCCGGAGTCCGCGACGTGGTCGTCAAGGCGAACGGCAAGGTCGTCGCCAAGGGCGGCAGCCACGCCACGGTCACCGTCAAGCACCTGCCCGCCTCGGACCGCCAGTGGTTCGACTTCGTCCCCGCGAAGGGCGGCTCGCTCCACCTTTCGGACCGCGAGATCCAGCTCTCCGGCACGGTCAACTTCCGTGACGCGGGCGGCTACCGCACCAGCACGGGCCAGTGGGTCAAGATGGGCGAGGTCTACCGCTCGGGCGCACTGAACACCCTCACCACCGCCGACGTCGCCAAGCTGAACCGTCTCGGCATCAAGGTCGACTTCGACCTGCGCACCGCCGGTGAGCGCACCTCGGCTCCGGACTCCGTGCCCGCCGGCGCGAAGTACGTGGTCGCCGACGTCATCGGTGGCGACATCACCTCGGCGATCGACCTGTCCTCGGCCGAGAAGTCCGCTCAGTACATGGTGGTCGGCGAGAAGTCGATGGTCAGCTCGGCCACCGGCAAGGCCGCCTACCAGCTGGTCTTCGCCGGTCTGGCCGACGACGACCAGCACGCGGTGCTCTTCCACTGCTCGGCGGGCAAGGACCGCACGGGCTGGGCGAACGCCGCCCTGCTGACCGCGCTCGGCGTGCCGAAGGCCACGGTCATGCAGGACTACCTCGCCAGCAACACCTACCGCGCCGAGGCGAACGCCGCCGCGCTGGCCCAGATGCCGGCCGAGATGGCCGCCGCGTACAAGCCGATGCTCGACGTCCGCGCCGAGTACCTGAACTCCGGCTTCGACGAGGTCAAGGCCAAGTTCGGCTCGTTCGAGAACTACGAGAAGAAGGGCCTCGGCCTCTCCTCGAAGGAGATCGAGGAGCTGAAGTCCTCGCTGCTGGTCGGCTGAGACAGCCTTACCCGGGG
>NZ_JBHWZJ010000604.1:0-2601 GCF_042728415.1 Streptomyces sp. NPDC060198
GATCACAGCGGAGCCGGGAGCGGTGGGCCGACGCACGAAGGGCCGTCATCCGCCTTGCGGATCAGGGAAGATGCCGAGCGAGTCCGGGACGGCGCGGAGCTGCTTCGGGTTCGACCGGGGAGCACGTGACATGGTTCCCATAATGGCCGAATGCCCCACTATGCCCCTTGTGCGACATTCATCCGGGTCGCCATTCGGGCGGGCGGACGGCGGATCACAGCGGAGCCGGGAGCGGTGGGCCGACGCACGAAGGGCCGTCATCCGCCTTGCGGATCAGGGAAGTTGACCACACCTGCACGATCGTAAGGCCTTTCCCGACACCTTCCGTCCGACATATTGACGCACGATGAAACAACTCAATAGTTTGAGTATCTTCGACTCACCGGGAGTCCTCAGAGAGTTCGAACCACCGGCCCGTGCTCCCCCGCACTTCCCCGAGGAGACCCGATGACGACCCACAACACCCCTGCCGCCGCGCCGCACACCGCGACCTTCACCACCCGCTCCCCCGCGACCGGCGAGCCGATCGCCGAACACCCGATGAACGGGCCCGAGGAGGTCTCCCGCGCCATCGACCGGGCCCGGACGGTCCAGGCGGGCTGGGCCGCGCTGCCCGCCTCCCGGCGCCGCGACCACCTGCTGCGCTGGAAGAAGGCGCTCGCCACCGGCCTGGACACCGTGGCCCGCACCATCGCCGAGGAGACCGGCAAGCCGGTCGGCGACGCCGAGCTGGAGGTGGTGCTCACACTGGAGCATCTGGGCTGGGCCGCCCGCAACGCGGAACGCGTCCTGCGCCGCAGGAAGGTGGGAACCGGGCTGTTCACCGTCCACCAGCGAGCCTCGCTGGTGCACCGGCCGCTCGGCGTGGTCGGCGTGATCGGCCCCTGGAACTACCCCCTGTACACGCCGATGGGTTCCATCGGCTACGCCCTGGCCGCGGGGAACGCAGTGGTCTTCAAGCCGTCCGAACTCACCCCCGGCACCGGCGTCCTGCTCGCCGGACTCTTCGACGCCGCCGTGCCCGAGCACGCCGGGCTCCTCACCACCGTCACCGGCGCGGCGGCCACCGGGGAAGCCCTGGCCCGGTCAGGGGTCGACAAGCTGGCGTTCACCGGGTCGCCGGGGACCGCCCGCAAGGTGATGGCGGTGTGCGCGCAGACGCTCACGCCGTTCCTCGCCGAATGCGGCGGGAAGGACGCCGTGATCGTCACCGCGGACGCCGACCTGCCCGCGGCCGCCGACGCCATCGTGTGGGGCGCCCTGAGCAACTCGGGACAGACCTGCGCGGGCGTGGAGCGCGTCTACGCGGTACGCGAGATCCACGCGGAGCTGTGCCGGTTGGTGGTCGGGAAGGCCCAGGCGCTGCGTACCGGCGACACGGCGGACGCCGCCTACGGCCCGATGACGCTGCCGGGCCAGGTCGCGATCGTGGAACGGCACGTGACCGGAGCGGTTTCGGCGGGAGCGCGGGCCCTGCTCGGCGGGCCCGAGTCGGTCCGCGCTCCGTACGTCACGCCGGTGGTGCTGGCCGACGTGCCGGAGGACCAGGCGGCGATGACGGAGGAGACCTTCGGGCCGGTCGTCGCGATCAACCCGGTGGCCGACGTGGACGAGGCGGTGGAGCGCGCCAACGCCTCGCGTTACGCCCTGGGGGCTGCGGTGTTCTGCCGCGGCGGGCGCGAGGGTGCCGCGATCGCGGCGCGGCTGCGCGCGGGGGCGGTGTCGGTGAACTCGGTGCTGGGCTTCGCCGCGGTGCCCGCGCTGCCGTTCGGTGGTTCGCGGGACTCCGGCTTCGGGCGGATCCACGGCGAGGAGGGGCTGCGCGGCTTCACCTCCGTGCAGTCCACCACGGTGCAGCGGTTCACCCCGCCGATCGCCCTGACCTCGTTCGACGTGCCGGCCGCCACGAGGGAGCGCGCGGTGCGCCTGGCCCGGGCACTGCACCGGCGCCGCTGACCGGCCGGCCACTGCCGGACGGGCGGTACGGCGGCACGGCGGCACGGCGGCACGGCGGCACGGCGGCACGGCGGCACGGCGGTACGGCGAACGTCAGGCGTCCAGCAACGGGGCCAGGTAGCGGCGGGCGAAGGCCCGGGCCTGGTCCTCGTCGTCCATCTCGATGCAGCTGGCTGGGTTGAGCAGGAAGGACACGGCGACCCGCACCATGAGTTCGGCGACCGGCTGGGGGTCCTCGTCGGGACGGCCCTCGGCTTGCTGGGCGCGGCGCAGATGGGCCGTCAGGTAGGTGACGGTGGCCGAGAGCGAGAAGCCGCCTTGCACGGTCAAGTAGGGCAGTACCAGCTCGGGTTCGAGGCGCAGCAGGCCCCCGAAGAGCGGGTGGGCGCGGGTGTGGCGCAGGGCGACCACGAATCCCTCGACGACCCGTTCTTCCATGGTCGGCAGTGCCGCCACCGCGGCGTCCAGGCGCTGGAAGAACCGGCCGAGCTCCCGCAGCAGGGTGGCTTCGACCAGCTTGTCCTTGGTCTGGAAGCGCCGGAAGACGGTGACGCGGGAGACTCCGGCCCGCTTGGCGACGTCGTCCACGGAGGAGCGGCGGAGCCCCAGGAGGGTGAACTGCTCCAGGGCGCCGTCGAGGACCCG
>NZ_JBHWZJ010000605.1:0-2575 GCF_042728415.1 Streptomyces sp. NPDC060198
CGGTCGGCAGTCCCGAAGCACCCGAGGAACCCCTGTGAAGCGCACGCTCTCCTCCATGGCCGCCCTGATCCTGGCCGCCACCGCGGTCACCGCCGCCGGAGGTTCCGCCGCCGCGCACGCCCCGGCGCGGGCCGACGGCGCCGGTGAGCACTTCTACACGACGAAGACGACCTACGCCCCGCAGCAGGACGCACGTCGCTACGAACCGGTCCCCGCGTCGTTCACCCCGGTCTTCACGGAGAGCGTCTCCCGTCATGGATCGCGTGCCATGTCCGACAGCGAGGACGGGGACGCGGTGCTCGCGGTGCTGCGGGACGCGGAGGGCAAGGGCGCGCTGACCCGCCTCGGCGCCCGGCTGGGCCCGCAGGTCGAGTCGCTGCTCGCGGCCGCCTCCTCCGTCGGTTACGGGGAACTGTCCGGCCGGGGTGCCCAGGAGCAGCGGCAGACCGCCCGGCGCATGGAGCAGCGGCTGCCCTCCCTCTTCCGCGCGATCGTCGCCGGACAGGAGCCCGTCGAAGTCAAGACCTCCGGGGTGAACCGGGCCACGGCCAGCGCCAACGCCTTCACCGGCGGGCTCACGGCCGCCGATCCGAAGCTGGCGGACCTCGTCCAGGCGCCCGTCACCGACAAGGACCTGCTGTACTTCCACAAGCAGCCGCAGAACGCCGCCTACCAGGAGTACGTGGAGAACGATCCGGATCTGGCGGCGGTGCTCGCGCGGATCGACGGCGCCCCGGACACCGCTCGGAACGCGAAGGAAGTGGTGTCGCGCCTGTTCTCGTCCGGGTACGTCACCGCCATGACCGCCGAAGACCGGGTCGCCTTCGCTCGCTCGCTGTACGAGCTGTACGCCGCCGCTCCCGACCTGGGGGTGGAGGCCCCGGACGTCGACCTCGACGTCTTCGTGCCCGCCCGGAACGCGCAGTGGTTCTCCTACCTCGACGACGCCGAGGAGTTCTACGAGAAGGGCCCTTCGATCAGCGGGCGCACCATCACGTACGACATGGCGAACGTGCTCCTCGACGACCTGTTCGACCAGGTCGAGGCGAAGGCGGGGGGCACCAGCGCGAAGGGGGCCGTCCTCCGCTTCACGCACGCGGAGGAGATCATGCCGCTCGCCGTCCTGCTGGGGCTGCCCGGCAGCACGGAGTCCGCGGATCTCGACGCTCCTTACACCTACGAGAACAACGCGTGGCGTGGCGCGCAGGTCGCGCCGATGGCCGCGAACGTGCAGTGGGACCTGTTCGCCGGGCCGCGGCGGGCCGGGAAGGACGCGAAGGGACAGAAGTCCGGGAAGAAGGCTCCGAGCGGGACGCGCTACCTGGTCCGGATGCTCTACAACGAGAAGGAGACCGCCTTCAAGGCGTCCTGCGAGCCGATCGCCCGGGGCAGCCACTTCTACGACCTGGACGAGCTGCGGAACTGCTTCGGCCGGAGCTGACACGCCGCACTCCCCCGGATGCGCGGGAGCATGCCGCGCGCGAGGATCGGACCGGAGGGTACGTCCGTGCGGAAGTCCGCCGGACGGGCCCGAAGGGGCTCGGGCACACGCCCGCCGCTCCGCCGACCGATTCCCGTCCCGTCCGGCCTCGCCCGGGGGCGGGGCGCCTGGAGGTAGTCGATGCCCCGACCCCTGTGGACCGGTGCCATCAGCTTCGGGCTGGTGACCATCCCGATCAGAGTGGTGTCCGCGACCGAGGACCACGGCATCCACTTCCGGCAGGTGCATCTGGAGGACATGGGCCGGGTCCGCACCCGCAAGGTGTGCGAGCTGGACGGCGAAGAGGTGCCGGGGGACGAGATCGCGAAGGGGTACGAGGTCGCGAAGGACCACACCGTGCCGGTGACCGACGAGGAACTGGGCAGGATGCCGCTCCCGACCGCCAAGGCGATCGAGATCGTCGCGTTCGTCGACACGAGCTCCATCGACCCGGTCCGGATCGGCGATTCGTACTTCCTGGCCGCCGACGGCGAGGTGGCGAACAAGCCGTACACCTTGCTGCGCAAGGCGCTGGAACGTTCCGACAAGGCCGCGGTCGCCAAGTTCGCCTGGCACAACCGCGAACGCCTGGGGCTGCTCCGGGTACGGGAAGGGGCGATCGTGCTGCATTCGATGCGGTGGCCCGACGAGATCCGCAGTCCCCGGGAACTCGCACCGGAGGACGTCGAGCTGGACGAGGGCGAGATCGACCGGGCGGTCGAACTCACCGAGACCATGGCCCTCGACTCCATCGACGGGTTCCGGGACGAGTACCGCACCGCGCTGGAGGAGTTGATCGCGGCGAAGGCGGAGGGCCGGGAGCCGGCCGCGCCCGACGAGGAGGGCGAGCGGGAACCCGGCAAGGTGGTGGACCTGATGGCCGCTCTCAACGCCTCGGTCAAGGCCGCGCAGGAGGGCCGGGGCGAGCACGAAGGCGACGCCACCGTCCACGAGCTGCCCGCCGGCGGCCGGCGGCCGCGGAAGAAGGCGGCTTCCGCGCGCGAGGGCACGGCGAAGAGGAGCACCGCGAAGCAGGGCGCCGCCGGGAAGTCCTCGGCGAAATCCTCCGCTGCGAAGAGAACCTCGAAGAAGGCC
>NZ_JBHWZJ010000606.1:0-2560 GCF_042728415.1 Streptomyces sp. NPDC060198
GGCCACTGTCGTTTCCGCAGCCCTGGCGGGCGCCGGGTCAGCCGCCGATCGGGAGGCCGTTCGCGGTCAGACCCTTGGTCGGCAGTCCGCCGAGCAGCTGGGTGACGGGCTTGGCGGCATCGGTGGCCTTGCCGCCGAGGAGGCTGCCGGTGGTCTCCTTGACCGGGAGGGTCGACGCGGTCTGGCCGAGGTTGGCCAGCGCGTCGGTGGAGATGGGCAGGGAGGAGCCCGCGTCGAGCGGGAGCGCCGGGGCAGCGGACGCGCTGCCGGCTGCGGCAGCGGCGAAAGCGGCACCGAGAGCGGCGACACCGAGGATGCGGGCGGAGGAGAGCTTCATGACATTCATCCTTGGGGAAAGGGGATGCGAGCGGCTCTGCAAACTAGTCACCCCGCTCCCCGCTCCGCAAATGGCGCGACACGCGGAAAAGGCCCGGGAAATGTTTTCCCCGGCCCTTTCGGAACATGCGTGTTCAGCCCTGTTCGAGTGAGGAAACGCTGGTCGCGGCGGTCTGACTGAACAGCCATGCGGACTTCAGTTCGGCGTATCCCGGCTTGACCACGTCGTTGATCATCGCGAGACGTTCATCGAAAGGAATGAATGCTGATTTCATCGCATTGACGGTGAACCACTGCATGTCATCGAGCGTGTATCCGAACGTTTCGGTCAGTCGCTCGAATTCCTGGCTCATACTGGTCCCGCTCATCAAGCGGTTGTCGGTATTGACCGTGACGCGGAAGTGCAGGGTACGCAGCAGACCGATCGGGTGCTCCGCGTAGGAGGGGGCGGCGCCGGTCTGGAGGTTCGAGGTGGGGCACAGCTCCAGCGGGATGCGCTTGTCGCGTACGTAGCCGGCGAGGCGGCCGAGCTTGACCGTGCCGTCCTCGGCGACCTCGATGTCGTCGATGATCCGGACCCCGTGGCCGAGCCGGTCGGCGCCGCACCACTGGAGGGCCTGCCAGATCGACGGGAGGCCGAACGCCTCGCCGGCGTGGATGGTGAAGTGGTTGTTCTCCCGCTTGAGGTACTCGAAGGCGTCCAGATGGCGGGTGGGAGGGAAACCGGCCTCGGCGCCCGCGATGTCGAAGCCCACGACCCCGGAGTCCCGGTAGCGGTTGGCGAGTTCGGCGATCTCCAGTGAGCGGGCGGCATGCCGCATGGCGGTGAGCAGCGCGCCGACGCGGATGCGCCGGCCGGCCTCGCGCGCCAGCCGCTCCCCTTCGCGGAAGCCGTCGTTGACCGCCTCCACGACCTCTTCGAGGGTGAGACCGGCGGTCAGGTGCTGCTCGGGGGCGTACCGGACCTCGGCGTAGACGACGCCGTCCTCGGCGAGGTCCTGGGCGCACTCGGAGGCGACCCGGTGGAGCGCCTCGCGGGTCTGCATGACGGCGCAGGTGTGGGCGAAGGTCTCCAGGTAGCGCTCCAGCGAGCCGGAGTCGGCGGCCTCGCGGAACCACACGCCCAGCTTGCCCGGGTCGGTCTCGGGGAGGTCCTCGTACCCCTGCGCCAGGGCGAGTTCGACGATGGTGCCGGGGCGCAGCCCCCCGTCGAGGTGGTCGTGGAGGAGCACCTTCGGGGCGCGGCGGATCTGTTCGGCGTCGGGAACGTCCCGGAGCTGGCTCGTCATCTGCGCACTCTAACGCCTACGCGCGTAGATCACCGAGTGAAGATACGTAACAGAGACCGTGCGGACAGGTGGAGTACACCCGCGCTTCTGAGAATGTTCTGTCATGGCAACGCGCGCGCTTCCCACGCCCACCGCCCGGCTCGGACGGACCGTCCGGGCCGCGGGACCTTCCTCGGAGGTCGGCGGTGTCGTCCTGCTGCTTCCGGACGGAGCCGTCGAATCCCACCGCCGGCCCTCCCCCTTCACCTACGCGGGCCAACTCCCTTTCGCCCGCGCCCTGGCGAGAGCCGGTCGCGAGGACGGGCTGACGGCGCACGTCCTGCACTACCGCCACCGCGGCTGGAACGCCCAGGACGCCGACCCCGCGGCGGACGCCGAGTGGGCGGCGGACGAGGTGGTGCGCCGCTACGGCGACGTGCCCATCTGCCTCGTCGGCCACGGCATGGGCGGCCGGGCGGCCCTGCGCGCGGCCGGACACCCCGCGGTCTCCGCGGTACTGGCGATGGCCCCCTGGCTGCCGGGGCGGGCCGGAGCCCCGGCGCGTACCGGACCGGAGACGGCCGCCGAGCCGGTGAAGCAGCTCGCGGGGCGCCGGGTGCTCATCGTGCACGGCACCAACGACTCGCACACCGACCCCGAACTCTCCTTCCGGCTGGCCTCCCGCGCCAAGAAGGCCAACCGCGACATCTGCCGCTTCGAGGTCCACTCGGACGGCCACGCGCTCCGTCAGCACCGGGCCGAAGTGGTGGCGCTGGCATCCGACTTCGTCCAGGGCTCGCTCTTCGCCCGCTCCTACGCCCGGCCGGTCGCCGACGCGCTGGCCGCGCCGCCGCCGCTCGGGCTGCGGATGCCGCTGGCCGCCGGCTTCGGGCAGTCGCTGAAGCACTGAGGCGGGTCGCGGAACCCGGCGGGGCGGCACCCGCGATCGTCGCGGG
>NZ_JBHWZJ010000607.1:0-2521 GCF_042728415.1 Streptomyces sp. NPDC060198
GCTACCGGAGAGGTCCCCGGCGGTCGGGGGCCGCCGCTTCGCCCCGGCGCGGGAGGGCTCGTCCCGTGACGGGCGGCGTACCTCGGCGGTGGTGGGGAGGGCGGAGAGCTTCCGCCGTTCCGCCCCTGTTCACGACGGGCGACCGCGCCCGATCACGTGCCGCCCTCGCGCGCCGCGGGCCGGGCCCCCTGCCGGCGTGCGGTGCTGGCACGCACGATGAGTTCCGGCGCGACGGTGAGGTGTGCGGTGCCGGTGGCGGTTCCCTCGATGTGCTCCAGCAGCAAGGCGATGCTGTTGCGGCCGAGCGCGGCGAAGTCCTGGCGGACCGTGGTGAGCGGCGGGGGGAAGAACTCCGCCTCCGGGATGTCGTCGAACCCGGCCACCGCCACGTCCTGCGGGGTCTGGAAGCCCGCCTCCCGCAGGGCGCGCAGCACGCCGAGGGCCATCTGGTCGTTGGCCACGAAGACGGCCGTGAGCCCGGGACCCTGCGGCGAGGAGGCGACACGCCCGGCGAGCTGCTGCCCTGCCCGGTACCCGGACATCGGGCTCCAGTCGCCGCGCAGCGGGGTCGGGATCTCGGCGCCCGCCTCGCGGAGCGCACCCTCCCAGCCGGCTGTCCGGGCTTCGCTCTCCAGCCAGTCGCGGGGTCCGGCGACGTGCCAGACGGTGGAGTGGCCGGAGGCGAGCAGGTGTTCGGTGATCATGCGCGCCCCGAGCTCCTGGTCGAGGGAGACACCCGGCAGGTCCAGATCGTGCCCGCCCTCCACGGTCACCACGGGGCAGGGAGCCTGGAGCGTGGTGAGCGCGCGCACCGCGTCGCGCTGGGGTGTGATGGCGATGATCCCCTCCACGCCCCACGCGCTGAGGTGTTCCATCGCCTCGGTGAGCGCCGCCCGGCTGGCCACCCGCAGGGTGACGGCCGAGACGAGATAGCCCCGGTCGCGTGCCGCTTCCTGCACGCCGGCGAGCGTGCTCGCCGGACCGTGGAGCGTGGTGTTGACGGCGATGACGCCGAGCGTGTGCGTGCGCCGGGTCGCGAGCGCACGGGCCGCCGAGTTGCGGCGATAGCCGAGCCGCTCGATGGCCTCGGTCACCTGGGCGCGGGTCTTGACGCTCACGTTCGGATGCTCGCTCAGGACCCGCGAGACGGTCTGGTGCGACACGCCTGCCACGCGTGCCACGTCCGCCATCGTGGGTGCTCTCGCGGCGTCTGCGGGCCGGGGCAAATCCGTTTCCTCTCTGTGGAGACCGGGGCGTGGGGGGAAGAACGTCGACCTCAAGGTACCTGTCGTGTGCAGGTGCACGAAGGCCGCTGCGGCGGAGCGCCGTCTCCCGGTGAGTGCGCGCTCACATCGTGGTCCTTCCCGAGCGCCAAGATCCTTGTCGGTTACCGCCAGGGGCTTGAGTTCACGTCATGTTAGCGCTCACAATCTAGCTGCGTCAGTACGTGTGACGTCATGAAGCGCGGACGTCATGGAGCTCGGACGTCGCGGCGCTCGACTTCGAGGCGTGCCGGCGTATCGACAACCGGGTGCCCGGCGGAGCGCGGGACGTGCGGGGCCGGGTCGGCCCGTCCGTGTGTTCCGGGGTGCGGCTGTTGTCGTCCTTGTCAGAGAGATGGTCCAGAGAGACGGTGAACGCGTCATGAGCGAGACCACACTCCGCGCACTGCGCAGTGAGGTGCTGGCCGCCAACCTGAGGATTCCGCAGGCCGGGCTGGCAACACTGACCTGGGGAAACGTCAGTGCGGTGGACCGTGAGTCGGGGGTCTTCGTCATCAAGCCCTCCGGCGTGTCCTACGCCGAACTCACCGAGCGGGACCTCGTGGTGGTCTCGCTCGACGACGGCGGTGTGGTGGAGGGGCGGTTGCGTCCGTCCACCGACACCGAGACCCACCGCTGTCTCTACCGGGCGTTCCCGTCCATCGGCGGGGTGACACACACGCACTCCGAACACGCCGTCGCCTTCGCCCAGGCGCGCGTGCCCATACCCGTACTCGGCACGACCCACGCCGACACCTTCAACGGGCCCGTCCCCGTCACCTCGGACCTCACCGCCGAACAGTGTGCCGAGGACTACGAGTACAACACCGGCCAGGTCATCGTCACCATGCTGGAGGGCGACGACCGACGTGCCCGCGAGGTGCCGGGCGCGCTCGTCTCGCGCCACGGTCCGTTCACCTGGGGAGCCACCGCCACCGAGTCGCTGGAGAACGCGATCGTCTGCGAGGCGGTGGCCAAGATGGCGCTGCACACGCTCGCGCTGCGGCCGGCCGGCGCCGGAGCGACGCCGCCGCCCCAGCATCTGCTGGACCGCCACTTCACCCGCAAGCACGGGCCGGACGCCTACTACGGCAACCCCTGACACTCGCACGCGGGGTTCACCCGGGGAGAGCCGGCGGTTCATGGCGGTCATGGTCCGGTCGTCTCTGAGGAGGGCGGGTGGAGGAGCGCGGGTCCCTCGCTCCGCTCCGGCGGGCGGGAAAGGACGGGTCCCCGGTCCGCTCCGGCGCGACACGCCG
>NZ_JBHWZJ010000608.1:0-2494 GCF_042728415.1 Streptomyces sp. NPDC060198
GCCCCGATACTGGATGTATCGAGGCGCCCCCGACAACGCGGCGAGCGTGCGTGCCAGGCGCCGCCGGACAGGCGGGACTTCCACCACACACGACCCAGCCCCCGCACGTCCCCTGATCACCGGTCGGCCTGCACCTCCGGTGAAGAGTCGAGCCGTGCGGGGACTTTGGCCGTGCGCCGACCTGGTCGGCTCGGTCGCCCCGTACGCCGTGCGGAATGCGAGCGGGACGTTCAGCGGCGGAGGGACTCCGGGCTGCAGGTGCCCGGGACGCTGCCGAAGGGGTTGCCCTTCCGCTCCTCCGTGTACATGGTCACCGTTCCGTCCGTCGCGGATGGCCGACGTGGATCAGCCTCCGACGGAACGCGGCCCGTGTGGTGCCGTCCGGACCGGTCGTCAGCCGGCACAGGTCCCTGACGTCGAAGCCGTCGGCGGTGAAACCTCAGGACTTTCTTGATCTTGCCGCCGTACGTCCTCACCCCCGACGAAACTGGCGCCAACCAGCCGGCGCTGGCGCTGGCGCGGAGGCCTCCAGGAGTCCCGGAGCATCCGGCAGCAGCGACACGTCCGGCTTCAGCTCCGCGGCGGCCAGTCCGCCCTTGGCGGCCGCCGCGCGAATGGCCTCGGCGGAGAGCACTCGGCGTCATCGACGGCCAGGTCCCAGCGCAGCGGTTCACCTCCGCTCGCGCGGAGAGCACTCCGTGGTGACGTCGAGGCTGTGCCCGTTTTCCGGTTCACCTCCGCTCGCGCGGAGAGCACAGGGTTCGACGATCCTCCGCTGGACCACGTCGCGGTTCACCTCCGCTCGCGCGGAGAGCACCCGGTCGGGGTAAGGGTCGGCTTGCCGCTGATCGGTTCACCTCCGCTCGCGCGGAGAGCACCCTGCCCCTGCGCCGTCCGGGCCGGTCGGCTTCGGTTCACCTCCGCTCGCGCGGAGAGCACAACAGGCCGCCGAGGAGACGCAGCCGCTGCGCCGGTTCACCTCCGCTCGCGCGGAGAGCACCCTTCGCGACCTGCCCTTATCTGACCGCTTTGCAATTCCTTTGCCGAACCCCGCCGTACATGTTCTTCGCCCCCACGTCGTTACGCGGCAGCATAAAGCTCACCCCTCACATCGGTGGCCAGTTGGGCCATTTGAGGCGATTGTCAGCGGGTGGTGCTATCTCTGTGTTCATGCTGAAGTTCAATGCGGCGCCCCCGGGGGACTGTCCCGAGCTCCAAGTCGACACCGTCGCCGCCAGCACCCACGGCGGCATCACCGTCCCCACCGACAACGAGCAAGGCTTCCAACTCACGACCGCAGGCACCTGCCACGGCGAACCCTTCGACTTCCACGGACTTGCCCTCATCGCCTTCCACGAAGAAAGTCAAGAAATGGCAAATCCCATCTAACGCCCCAGGTCAAAAAGGGGTGTCCTCTCCGCGCGAGCGGAGGTGAGGTGATGGACTGGATGATGTTCCACGGCGCGTCCGTGTCCTCTCCGCGCGAGCGGAGGTGAGGAGGCCCAGCGGCGCTTCCTGTCGGAGGCCGTCGTGTCCTCTCCGCGCGAGCGGAGGTGAGCCGCTCTGGTCCGGTGCCACCATCACGGCCGCCCTGTCCTCTCCGCGCGAGCGGAGGTGAGCCGTCGTCGATCTCCTCCTGGAGCAGGATCGCTTTGTCCTCTCCGCGCGAGCGGAGGTGAGCCGTACCTGGAGCAACCCCTGCTCCAGGCCCGCCGGTCCTCTCCGCGCGAGCGGAGGTGAGCCGCACTGGGGAGCACCGGGAGCACGAGCGGCACGGTCCTCTCCGCGCGAGCGGAGGTGAGCCGCGGGTGGTCGTCGGCGTCGTCGCGGTGGGGGCGTCCTCTCCGCGCGAGCGGAGGTGAGCCGGTCCCGGCCGGTGCCACGATCCTCGCGGTCCGGTCCTCTCCGCGCGAGCGGAGGTGAGCCGCGCACTTCCTGAACGCCCTCCCGGCCTGCGTGGTCCTCTCCGCGCGAGCGGAGGTGAGCCCCCTCCACCAGCGCTTCAAGCGACATCGGACTCCTGCGACGCCACTACCCCATGGCCAAGAAGTGGGTGAACCTGGTGGAACGCCTCGCCGGCCCCACGCGTCTGTGGGACACCGGCTTCCAGCTGGGCGACTGGCTCGACCCCGCCGCCCCACCGGACGACGTCACCGATCGCTACCTCGTCGCCACGGCATACTTCACGCATTCCGCCCGTCACCTCGGACGCGCCGCGGCCGAGTTGGGGAGGGCCGCGGATCGGGACAGGTACACCACGCTCGCCAACGAGGTCACGGAAGCCTTCCGACGCCGGTACGTCCTGCCGTCCGGCCGCACGACGAGCGACAGCCCCACCGCCTACGCCCCGGGAATCGCCTTCGACCTGCTCACACCCCGCCTGCGCCGCGTCGCCGGGTACCGGCTCGCCGAACTCGTCCTCAGGGACGACGCCCGCATCGCCACCGGCTTCGTCGGAACTCCACTGATCTGTGACGCGCTCACCGACACCGGG
>NZ_JBHWZJ010000609.1:0-2484 GCF_042728415.1 Streptomyces sp. NPDC060198
CTTCCCTTCCAGCACCTCGTCGATCGAGCTGTTGATGTCGTCGAGCTTCCGGGTCTCTCTGACGACCCGGGTCCGGCCGAGGCCGTGCAGCCGGAAGACCTCCGCCAGGTCCTCGCGCGTTCCGACGATCGAGCCGACGACGGTGATGCCGTTCAGGACCGTGTCGAAGACCGGCAGCGCGAGCGTGCCCTCGGCCGGCAGCGCGACGAGGACCAGCGTCCCGCCCCGGCGGAGCGAGCCGTACGCGGCGGAGAAGGACTCGTTGCTGACGGCCAGGGAGATGGCCGCGTCGGCGCCGCCCAGCCTCTGGACCTCCTCGGCGACGTCCTGGGTACGGGCGTCGATGACGTGGTCCGCGCCCAGATCCCGGGCCAGCGCCAGCTTCTCGTCGATGACGTCGACCGCGATGGTCTCGGCGCCGAAGATCCGCGCGTACTGGAGCGCGAGGTGGCCGAGGCCTCCGATTCCGGAGACGAGGACCCGGGCAGCGGGACGGGCGCTGGAGAGCTTCACCGCCTTGTACGTGGTCACTCCCGCGCAGGTCAGCGGGGCGGCGTCGAGAGGGTCGATCCCCTCGGGCACCGGCACCACGTAGGTGCCGTGGGCCACGGCATACTCCGTGTGGCTGCCGTCGACGGAGTAGCCGCTGTTGCTCTGCTCCAGGCAGAGGGTCTCCCAGCCGGACACGCAGTGGTCGCAGTGGCCGCAGGCCTCGCCGAGCCAGGGGATCGCGACCCTGTCCCCCGCCGAGAGGTGCTTCACCTGCTCACCGACGGCTTCGACCACGCCGATACCCTCGTGCCCGGGCACGAAGGGGGGCGCCGGTTTCACGGGCCAGTCCCCCCGGGCGGCGTGGATGTCGGTGTGGCAGAGGCCGGAGGTCTCCATCCGTACCAGCACCTGGTGCGGCGCGGGGGTCGGGACGGGCCTCTCCTCCACGCTCAGGGGTTCGGTGAAACTGCGGACCACGGCGGCTTTCACGGGCACTCCTCCGTTCGCCCGGCGCGTCGGAGGCATCGGGAGCCACCTGCGCACCACATCGGACATTTCGCCACAAAATATACTAAGCCAGCTGGGCTGCGTCCGATCGGCGCGGGCGCGCGCAGGCGCACGGTACAGCCCTATCCCCCGGCCCAGTCGCGCAGCTCTGAGGGTGAGGCGAAGGCCGCCACGTTCTTGTCGAGCGGATGGTCCGTGTACTGGTGGAAACGCCACTCCGCCTCGATGCGCGGCTCTCCCGGCGCCACGTAATCCGCGATCCACAGGCCGTCACCCGCGTACGAGGTCCTGTCGACGTCGAGCCAGAACGAACGGCCGCAGTAGAGCAGGGCCCGGTGGTCCGGACGGAGCCGTTTCAACTCGTGGAGGAACTTGTCTTTGTCCGCGTTGCCGGCCCGGGTACCGTCACCCGTTTCCTCCCAGTCGACGGCGAAGAGGTCCCCCGCCTTCTCCGGCGTTCCGGCGAGGAAGTGGCGCACCTGTGCCGCCACGTGCCCGGGCCAGAGGAAATGGTAGAAGCCGACCACACAGCCGGCGTCCCGCGCCCGCTTCACCTGCGCGGCCAAGTGCGGATTGACGTAGGAACGCCCCTCCGTCGACTTGATGAAGACGAAGTCCACTCCGTCGGTGTCGAAGGTCTCCTGATAGGAGCTGACATCGATTCCGTGCAGCATGGGGCCACCTTCCGGCGAGGTCCGGGATGTCCGTCCTCGTCCTTCAGATGCCCGCCTCGGGCGCGCCCCATCTCCGCTTCGGCGGAAGTATCGATTCTCCAGAGGGAATAGCGGGCAGGGCACGAATGTTGGCCCACGAAGAGTGACCATTCAGCCCTCCGGCACGAGAGAGAAGGTCGGATCATATGCAGATCGGTATCATCGGTGCGGGAAATATCGGCGGCAATCTGACCCGCCGTCTGACCGCCCTCGGCCACCAGGTCACCGTCGCCAATTCGCGCGGCCCCGAGACCCTCGAAGCGCTTGTCGCGGAAACCGGCGCCACGCCCGCCGAGGCGTCAAAAGCGGCACGCGACGCGCGCATCGTCGTGGTCACCGTGCCGCTGAAGTCCGTCCCGGACCTGCCCGCCGGCTTCCTGGACCACGCGGCCGACGGCGCCGTGGTGATCGACACCGGCAACTACTACCCGCGGCAGCGGGACGGCCGGATCGAGGAGATCGAGGACGGGCTGCCCGAGAGCCGCTGGACCGAGGCCAGGATCGGCCACCCCGTCGTCAAGGCCTTCAACGGCACGTTCGCCCAGGACATCCTGGACCGGGGACTCCCGCAAGGAACTCCCGGCAGGCAGGCACTGCCCGTGGCGGGGGACGACGAGGCCGCGAAGAAGGTGGTACGGGAGCTCATCGACGAGCTGGGGTTCGACACGGTCGACGCCGGCGGCCTCGACGAGTCATGGCGTCAGCAGCCCGGCACACCGGTGTACGGCGACCGGGGCGATGTCGGAGCCATTCGCGAGGCCCTGGCCGCGGC